>NZ_LPDI01000096.1:0-92648 GCF_001528895.1 Burkholderia sp. MSMB1078WGS
CTACGCCGATGATAGTGCGGATTCCCGTGTGAAAGTAGGTAATCGTCAGGCTCCCTAAGCCAAGAACCCCCGCCCGAAGGCGGGGGTTTTTGCATTTGTGCGGCGGAAATTACTACCGCATCAATCGCAACATCAAATCCGCCTCAATCGCCCCTATCTCCGGCGATTCAATCGATTATTGATCGCATCTTCGATCAAGATCGCAACTTGCCCTCCGCAACGTATCGTCAAGCGCGATTGGGCGACCAGCTCCACTTCCTTGAGCCGGGCACCTCGTCCCGTCTTCGGTCAGGTAATCCAAAATCGGTGCGAAATGGGCGCTTTATTCGGCGGGTCCACGTAAAATTTGCGAATCCCCATCTCTGCATTCAAAACGATGAACGCCGCCACCCAGGTAGCCCGGGCTGTTTGCCCGCATGATTGTCCGGACACGTGCGCCATGCGGGTGACCGTCGAGAACGGCAAGGCAATCAAGGTCACGGGCGATCCCGACCATCCGCCGACGCAGGGTGTGTTGTGTACGAAGGTCAGCCGATACGCGGATCGCGTTCATCACCCCGATCGCCTCACTGTCCCGCTCAAGCGGGTCGGCCCGAAGGGAGAAGGGCGCTTCATGCCGATCAGCTGGAGGGAGGCGTTCGACGAGATCGGACGCCGCCTCGGTGAAATCGCCGCACGCGCGCCGGAAGCGATCGTGCCGTACAGCTATGCGGGAACGATGGGGCTCGTGCAAGGCGAAGGCATCGCCCAGCGCTTCTTCCACACGCTCGGCTCCTCGCGGCTGGAGCGGACGATCTGCGCGGCAGCCGGCGCAGCGGGGCTGCGATACACATACGGTGGCAGTGTCGGCATGCACCTTGAATACTTCGAGGAAAGCGAGCTGATTCTGATATGGGGCGCGAATCCGATTGCATCGAGCCTGCATTTCTGGACCCGCGCGCAGGAAGCGAAGCGCCGTGGCGCGCGTCTTGTCGCGATCGACCCATATCGTTCGCTGACCGCAGAGAAATGCCATCAGCACATCGCACTGAAGCCCGGTACCGATGGTGCGTTTGCGCTCGGCATGATGCATGTGCTGATTACCGAAAACCTGCTCGATCACGATTACATCGCCGACCACACGCTCGGCTTCGACGCGCTCAAGGCGCGCGCGATGTCCTATCCGCCGGCACGCGTGGCGGAGATCTGCGGCATAGATGCGTCGGTGCTGATCGATCTTGCGCGTCGCTACGGCGCTACCCGGAAGGCATCGATCCGCCTCAACTACGGCATGCAGCGTGTTCGCGGCGGCGGCAATGCCGTGCGCGCGATTGCCAGCCTGCCGGCGCTGACGGGGGCGTGGCGCGATCGGGCAGGCGGCCTGCTGCTGTCGTCGTCGGAATCGGCGCCCGTCAATCAGGCGGCGCTGCTGCGTCCGGACCTGATGCCGGGTTGGCCGCACAAGCTGCCTCGCATCATCAACATGAACGCGATCGGCGACGCGCTGCTGCATCCGGGAGACGCGACGTTCGGGCCGAAAGTCGAAGCAGTGATCGTGTACAACTCGAATCCGGTGGCGGTTGCGCCGGACTCGTCGAAAGTCGCCGCGGGCTTCGCGCGCGACGATTTGTTCACGGTCGTTCTCGAGCACTTCAAGACAGATACGGCCGATTTCGCCGATATTGTATTGCCGGCGACCACGCAGCTCGAACATCTGGATGTCCATAAATCGTATGGCCATACCTATGTGATGGCGAACCTGCCGGCGATTCCGCCGGTGGGAGACGCGCGGCCGAACACGGAGATCTTTCGCGGGATCGCGCGCAGCATGGGCCTTGACGAGCCCGCGCTCTATCAAAGCGACGAAGAGGTCGCGCGCGCGGCGCTTCGCTGGGACGATCCGGCGCTCGACAGCGACTGGGACACGCTGAAGCGGGCCGGCTGGCTGAAGCTCAAGCTGCCGGAGGCGCCATTCGCGAATGGCGGTTTCCGCACGCCCTCCGGCAAGTGCGAGTTCTACAGCCCGCGGCTCGAGCAGATGGGCATGGATCCCGTTCCCGACTACCTGCCGCCGTTCGAATCCACCGAAGCCGCGCCCGAGCTCGCCGCACGCTATCCATTGGCGATGATTTCGCCGCCGGCCCGCCACTTCCTGAATAGCACGTTCGTAAACGTCGACAGCTTGCGTTCGACGGAAGGCGAGCCGCACCTCGACATGCATCCGTCCGACGCCAGCGCTCGCGGCATCGCAGAGGGCGACGTCGTCCGCATCTTCAACGACCGCGGCTCGATGCAGGCGCGCGCGCGAATCACCGATCGCGCGCGTGCCGGGCTCGTCGTCGGGCTGTCGATCTGGTGGAAGAAACTGTCACCCGACGGCAAGAACGCGAATGAGGTGACGAGCCAGGCGCTGACCGATCTGGGCAATTCGGCGACGTTTTACGATTGTCTTGTGGAAGTTGAGCGAATTTGATCGAATATCGCCGTATGATCAGACGAAATTGACACGCAAGTTCGAAGTGGACATCTAACCCTGTTGTCTCGGGGCGGGGGAGCCGTTACGATGCGTTTTAGCACGACCATTCGAAAATCTGTGAGGAGACGCGCGGTATGGACAAAATTTGGCTGAAATCGTACCCACCCGGCGTTCCAGCCGAAATCGACCCCTCTCCTTATCCGTCCGTCCCGGACCTGCTCGACGAAAGCTTCCGGCAGTATCGCGACCGTACCGCGTTCGTTTGCATGGGCAAGCGCATCACGTACGGCGAACTCGACAGGCTGTCGCGTCAGTTCGGCGCTTGGCTGCAGTCCCGCGGCCTGGCTCGCGGGGCGCGCGTCGCGATCATGATGCCGAACGTGCTGCAGTACCCGCTGACGATCGCTGCGGTCCTGCGCGCCGGCTATACCGTGGTCAACGTCAATCCGCTCTATACGCCGCGCGAGCTCGAGCATCAGCTGAAGGACAGCGGTGCGGAGGCGATCGTCATCCTCGAGAATTTCGCGTCGACGTTGCAGGCCGTCATCGCCAATACGGCCGTCAAGCACGTGGTCGTCGCATCGATGGGCGACTTGCTGGGCATCAAGGGATGGATCGTCAATTACGTCGTGCGTCACGTGAAGAAGATGGTGCCTGCGTGGCAGTTGCCGTCGTTCACGCGCTTCAAGGCCGCGCTCTCGGAGGGCGCACGACAGGCGTTCAAGCCGCAGAAGATCGGCCCCGATGACATCGCGTTCCTGCAGTACACGGGCGGCACGACCGGCGTTGCGAAGGGCGCGACGCTGCTGCACCGGAACATCGTGTCGAACGTGCTGCAGGCCGGCGCCTGGCATCAGCCGGCCCACGACAAGTACCCCGACGTGAAACAATTCGTAACGGTTGTCGCGCTGCCGCTGTATCACGTGTTCGCACTGACCGTCTGCGGTTTCCTGACGATGCGCACGGGCGGCATGGGCGTCCTGATCCCGAACCCGCGCGACATCGCCGGCATGATCAAGGAACTGAAGGGTTACCAGATCTCGACGATTCCGGCCGTCAACACGCTGTACAACGCACTGCTGAACCATCCCGAATTCGATCAGCTCGACCTGTCGAAGCTCGTGATCGCCAACGGCGGCGGCATGGCGATCCAGGAAGGTGTCGCGAAGCGGTGGTATGAAAAGACCCACACTGCGATCATCGAAGGATACGGGCTGTCCGAAACGTCGCCGGTGGCAACCTGCAACCCCGTGACGGCCACCGAATACAGCGGGACGATTGGCTTGCCGCTGCCGTCGACCGAAGTTGCGATTCGCGACGATGCCGGCAATGACGTCGCGCTCGGCGAGCCCGGCGAGATCTGCATCCGCGGGCCGCAGGTGATGGCCGGCTACTGGAACCGGCCGGACGAGACCGCGAAGGTCATGTTCGCGGATGGCTTCTTCAAGACGGGCGACGTCGGCGTGATGGATGCGCGTGGCTACGTGAAGATCGTCGATCGCAAGAAGGACATGATTCTCGTGTCGGGCTTCAACGTGTATCCGAACGAAGTGGAGGACGTGGTGGCCTCGCATCCGGGTGTGTTCGAAGTGGCGGCAGTCGGCGTGCCGGACGAGCATTCCGGCGAAGCCGTGAAGCTGTTCGTCGTGAAAAAGGATCCGGCGCTGACCGACAAGGACATCCTTGCTTACTGCAAGGAGCGGCTCACCGGGTACAAGCGACCGAAACTGGTGGAGTTCCGCACGGAGCTGCCGAAGACGAACGTCGGCAAGATCCTGCGGCGCGAATTGCGCGACGGACGCGCGTAACGCACGCAACGATACGGTTGAACGAAAAGCCCGGCCTGTTGCCGGGTTTTTCGTTTGCGGCTGCGGCGGAGCGCTCGTTTCGTGCGGAGGCGGCGGCAAGCCTTGTTTTCGGGCTGACGGCTCGGGGCGGCGTACGCGACCCGCGTACCGCCGACCCGCCGACCCGCCGACCCGCCGACCCGCCGACCCGCCGACCCGCCGACCCGCCGACCCGCCGACCCGCCAACGTCCCGCCCCGTCAGAAAAGAAAAAGGCGCCCGAAGGCGCCTCCAATATGCTGCGGCTTGTCAGACAAGCTGATTAGAACTTGTGACGGATACCGACGCGTGCTGCAACCTGGTTGCTGGTGCTCGACCCGGCCAGACCGTTGATCGCTGCCGTTGCCTTCAGGACGTTGCCGTTGGAATCGAGCACGTTGCCCGATGCGTGCTGGTACACGCCGATCACGTAGACGTCGGTGCGCTTCGACAGGAAGTAGTCGACGCCCAGCGAGCCCTGGTGGTACTTGGCTGCCGAATTGCCGTTGATCTTGCTGCCTTGCGTGTAGTCGTACGCCGCGCCGAGGATCAACGCCGGCGTCAACTGGTACTTGAAGTTGATTTCGCCGTTGTTGAACGTCGCGGTCTGGTTCACGAACGGGCCTGCCGAGAAGCCCTTGAACTTCGTGTTCGAGTACGTCGCGCCGATCGTCGCTGCGCCGAACGTGTATGCGCCGCCTGCACCGATGACCTGGTACGTGTTCGCGTTGTTCGCGTACGCGCCGTAGATCGGCGACGAGACCGACGACGACGTCGACCCGTTGTTGAACATGCCGCCGAACTGGTTCGGCGTGCGTGCGTTCAAGTAACCGACGCCAAGGACCAGCGGGCCGTTGTTGTAGCCTGCGCCGAGCGACCAGACCTGGTTCTTCGAGAACTGGCCAGCCTGGCCGCCGAAGCTGTACAGGCCGCCGAACGTGAAGCCGCCGTAGCTCTGGCTCGTGTACTTGACCGCGTTGTTCACGCGATACGCGTTGTTGAAGTTGTCGAGGTCGCCCGGGTGAGCGGCGATGTAGCCGCCCCACTGGTCGCCTGCCTCGAGCGGGCCGACGAAGTCGACGACGGAGTCGTACTGACGACCCAGCGTGACCGTACCGTACTGGCTCGACAGGCCGACGTAAGCCTGACGACCGAACATCAGGCCGCCCTGACCGAGCTTGCCGCTGTTCACGTCGAAACCGTTTTCGAGGGTGAAGATCGCCTTCAGGCCGCCACCGAGATCTTCGGTGCCGCGCAGGCCGAAGCGGCTGCCTTGCATCACGCCGCTGGCCATGCTGTACAGGTGCTTGCCGCCTGCGTTGTTGTTGAAGAGCAGGCCTTCATCGATGATGCCGTAAAGCGTCACGCTGCTTTGCGCATGGGCAGCGCCAGCGAACGCGCCCAGCGCGACGAGCGCGAGAAGCGACTTTTTCATTAACGGATCTCCAAGAATCACTGAATTTTTTTGGCGGGGCGGATAGTTATGTTCTGTTGACGGGCCCCATCAACTTCGCAAGAAGTCGCACGTAATGTAGCAAAGCCGTTTTTTGCCACAAAGCGAAATGCTGCAGCTCAACGCCGCTATGTTTCCTTTATGCAACAATGGTTAAAATCACGGGTTAACCGCAATTTCCGCTGAATAATCAAGTCGGTTACGCGGCGGACTCGTGCCTTTGCCGCGCGCAGCGGCACCTGCAGCCAGGAGAACAGGATGGTGTTGGATGAACTGATCAGCGAATTCGATCGCGGCCTGCGATCGCTGACCGGCATTAGCCGGATGAGCCGGCCGGTGCCTGTGCCGGCCGATACGCCCGACGTCGAACTGACGCCCGCCGAACGCACGCACGCGGCCGGGCTGATGCGCGTGAATCACGTCGGAGAGGTCTGCGCGCAGGCGCTCTACCAGGCGCAGAAGCTCACCGCGCGCACGGCATCGGCGAAGGCGATGTTCGAGGAGGCCGCGCGCGAGGAGGAGGATCACCTCGCGTGGACCGCGCACCGCCTGAAGGAACTCGATTCGCGCCCGAGCCTGCTGAACCCACTTTGGTATGCCGGCGCGCTCGCGATCGGCGTGGCGGCCGGCGCGCTCGGTGACAAGGTCAGCCTCGGCTTCATGGCCGAGACGGAGCGGCAAGTCGAGAGCCACCTCGAAGGCCATATGTCCGAGCTGCCGGCGACCGACACCGCGTCGCGCGCGATCGTCGACCAGATGCGGATCGACGAGGTCAAGCACGGCAAGGCAGCGACCGACGCAGGCGGTATCGAACTCCCGCTGCCTGCGCGGATGCTGATGCGCGCCGCGTCGAAAGTCATGACGAGCACTGCGTACTATCTCTGAGATTTGCGCCGGGGTGGCGTGGGACGTCGCCCCGGTTCGCCGCCCCCGATACCGTCCGCTCACTCCTCGTTTTCCCGCCCCCGAAAGCCCCGTCCGCACGCCCGTCTGGCCCGCCTTTCTCACGTATCACCTTCACAAGTTGCACTAGCTCATTCATTTATAACGGTTTTTGGAATGAGGGGTCGCATGAGCATGCGCGCGTAAGTCCTTGTTCTAACTAACAAAATTCGTCAAAAAAGCGGGCCGCTCCCTTGACCGTGCCACACCCTTCCTCTAAAGTGGGAGACAGTGTGAGAAAGTGTATTTTTGTGTGATTTAGCAGGCTATTCCGGCTAAATTCTCAGCATTGAGCGGGTGCTTCGGTGCCCTGAACGGGAGAGCGGAAAGTGTTCCAAGGGGCGTCGGCGCTGACGCTCGATGCGAAAGGGCGGATGTCGGTGCCGGCTCGCTATCGCGAAGCGCTGCAAGGACAGGCAGAAGGACGGGTGACTGTGACCAAGCACCCGGACGGCTGCCTGTTGCTGTTTCCGCGCCCCGAATGGGAAGTGTTCCGCGCCAAGATCGCCGCGCTGCCGATGGACGCCCACTGGTGGCGGCGAATTTTTCTCGGCAATGCGATGGACGTCGATCTCGACAGCGCGGGCCGGATTCTTGTATCGCCCGAGCTGCGCATGGCAGCCGGACTGGAAAAGGAAGTCATGTTGTTGGGAATGGGTAGTCACTTCGAGCTGTGGGATTCGCATACCTACAACGCGAAGGAGCAGGCAGCGATGGCGCAGGGCATGCCCGACGCGCTGAAGAATTTCACGTTCTGATTGCGGTGACGGAGACGCCCGCGATGGGAAATGAATTGCGGCATCGGACGGTGCTGTTGGATGAAGCGGTCGAGTCGCTCGTGACGCGGCCGGACGGCGTGTATGTCGACGGCACGTTCGGGCGCGGCGGCCATAGCCGCGCGGTGCTCGCGCGGCTGGCGCCGGCCGGGCGGCTGATCGCGTTCGACAAGGATCCGAGGGCGATCGAGACGGCGCAGGGCATCGAGGATGCGCGCTTCTCGATCGTGCACGACAGCTTTGCATCGATGCGCGACGCGCTTGCGGCGCGCGGCGTCGAGAAGGTGTCAGGGGTGTTGCTGGACCTGGGCGTGTCCTCGCCGCAGGTGGACGATCCGGCGCGCGGCTTCAGCTTCCGCGCCGATGGTCCGCTGGACATGCGAATGGATCCGACGCGTGGCGAGTCGGCGGCCGAATGGCTCGCGCGGGCTTCGGTGCAGGAATTGACGGAGGTGATACGGGATTATGGGGAAGAACGGTTTGCTTTTCAGATTGCAAAGGCGCTTGTTGCTCGCCGGGCAGAGTCCGACCGTCTTGGGCCTCTCGACACCACGGGCGAGCTTGCCCAAATCGTGGGTCACGTCGTCAAAACCCGTGAGAAGGGCAAGGATCCGGCAACCCGCACCTTTCAGGCTATACGGATTCACGTCAATCAAGAGCTTGCGGACCTGCAAGTCGTACTAGACGCGGCATTGTCGTTGCTGGAGCAAGGGGGGCGGCTGGTGGTCATCAGCTTTCATTCACTCGAGGACCGGATCGTCAAGCGATTCATGCAGGCGCACGCGAGCGCGCCTGCGGTCGATCGTCGTCTGCCGATTCGCGCCGTCGACCTCCCGAGCCCGCCGCTCAAGATCATCAGCCGCCAGTTTCCGAGCGAAGCGGAAGTCGCCGCGAATCCGCGCGCCCGCTCGGCCGTGATGCGCATCGCGGAGCGCGTCACGCCATGAGCCGCCTCAACATCTTCCTGCTGATCATCGTGATGGGTTGCGCGCTGTCGGTCGTCAACTCGACGAACCAGCAACGCCAGATCTTCATCCAGCTGCAGCGCGCGCAGTCGCAGGAGCGTCAGCTCCAGCAGGACTATGCGCAGCTTCAATATCAGCAGAGCGCGCTCTCGAAGACGTCGCGCATCGAGCAGCTCGCGAACGATTCGCTGAAAATGCAGCCGATCTCGACCGGCCGCACGCAATACCTGACGCTGCCGCCCGGCGCCGCGAAGGCGATCGACGCGCCGATCGCGGCATCGGCCGACACGACCGGCAAGGGCAAGGGGGGCGCGCGATGAAGCCGTCTCCGAAGCGCCAGAACGTGAAGTTCTCGTCGAGCCCCGTGCTGGGCGTTCATTTGCCGATGTGGCGCTCGAAGCTCGTCGTGTTCCTGCTGTTCATGGCGTTCGTCGCGCTGGCCGCTCGCGCGTTCTGGATCCAGGGGCCCGGCAACGCGTTCTATCAGAAGCAGGGCGAAAGCCGCTATCAGCGCACGATCGAACTGCCGGCGACGCGCGGCAAGATTCTCGACCGTAACGGGCTCGTGCTCGCGACGAGCTTGCCGGTGCGCGCGATCTGGGCGATTCCGGACGCGGTGCCGGACGATCTCGACGCGGACAAGATCAACCAGCTCGGCAAGCTCCTCGGCATGACGTCGAAGGAGCTGCGCGTGAAGCTGTCGGAGGACAAGGGTTTCGTCTACGTGAAGCGCCAGGTGCCGATCGACGTCGCCGACAAGGTCGCCGCGCTCGACATTCCCGGCATCTATCAGCGCAACGAATACAAGCGCTTCTATCCGGAAGGCGAGATCACCGCTCACCTGATCGGCTTCACGAACGTTGAGGACGAAGGGCAGGAAGGCGTCGAACTGGGCGACCAGAAGATGCTGTCCGGCACGTCGGGCATGCGTCGCGTGATCAAGGACCGGATGGGGCACATCGTCGAGGACGTCGCCGAGCAGATTCCGCCGCACAACGGCACCGACGTCGACCTGTCGATCGACAGCAAGATCCAGTACATCGCGTACGCGAACCTGAAGGCCGCCGTCGAGAAGTTCAAGGCGAAGGCCGGCGCGGCGATGGTCGTCGACGTGCGTACCGGCGAAGTGCTCGCGCTCGTCAACTACCCGACGTACAACCCGAACGACCGCTCGCGCATGACGGGCGAGCAGTTGCGCAACCGGATCATGACCGACGTGTTCGAGCCGGGCTCGATCATGAAGCCGTTCACCGTGTCGCTCGCGCTCGACCTGCACCGCGTGACGCCTAACACGCTCGTCGAGACGGGCAACGGGCATTTCGTGCTCGACGGCGCGCCGATCACCGACGACGCGGGTTTCGGTACGCTGACGGTCGGCGGCGTGATCCAGAAGTCGAGCAACATCGGCGCGACGAAGATCGCGATGACGATGCGGCCCGAGGAAATGTGGAATATGTATACGAGCATCGGCCTCGGTCAGGCGCCGAAGGTCGGGTTCCCGGGCGCGGTGGCCGGCCGTCTGCGTCCGTGGAAGAGCTGGCGCCGCATCGAGCAGGCGACGATGTCGTACGGCTACGGCCTGTCGGTGTCGCTGTTCCAGCTCGCACGGGCGTACACGGCGATCGCACACGACGGCGAGCTGATGCCCGTGACCATTTTCAAGACCGACCCCAATCAGCCGGTCGCGGGCACGCAGGTGTTCAACCCGACCACCGCGCGCGAAGTGCGTGCGATGCTCGAGACGGTGGTCGCGCCGGGCGGCACGTCGCCGGATGCGGCCGTGCCGGGCTACCGCGTCGGCGGCAAGAGCGGTACCGCATACAAGCACGAAGGTCACGGCTACACGCGCAAGTACCGTGCGTCGTTCGTCGGGATGGCGCCGATGCCGAATCCGCGCGTCGTGATCGCGGTGTCGGTCGACGAGCCGACCGCCGGCAGCCACTTCGGCGGTCAGGTGTCCGGCCCCGTATTCTCGGCGATCGCCGGCGACACGATGCGTGCGCTGAACGTCCCGCCGAACATGCCGATCAAGCAGCTCGTCGTGTCCGACGATTCGCCGGAATCCGCTCCCGCAAAGGGCCCGCAAAAGCTGGCCGCGGGGAGCGGCGCAAAGCATATGATCGTGTCCAGCACGACGCGTAATTCACCAGGAGTTGTTCGATGAGCGCCGCCCGCAGTTCCCATCCGGCGCATCAGCAGATCGCAGCCGCGCTCGCGTGGCTGCGTCAGCATGTGGCCCCCGCGGCGCAACTGCATGCCGACACGCGCAGCCTCAACGCTGGCGACGTGTTCGTCGCGTATGCGGTCGACGGGGCAGACAACCGCGCTTTCATGGCCGATGCCGTCGCACGCGGTGCGGCCGCCGTGCTGTATCAGCCGGAAGGGCTGACCGACGCGCAGACCGTACCCGTCGCGCTCGCGGTACCGGCGCTCGACCAGCTCGCGGGCGAGATCGCCAGCGGCTGGTACGGCGATCCGAGCGACAGCCTGCTCGCGGTCGGTGTCACGGGCACGAACGGCAAGACGTCGTGCACGCAATGGATCGCCGCCGCGCTGACGGCGCTGCACCAGCCGTGCGCGGTAATCGGCACGCTCGGCAGCGGGATGCCCGGCCAGCTCGTGCCGACCGGCTTCACGACGCCCGACGCGCCGCAACTTCAGCGCAGCCTCGCGCAATTGCGCGACGCGGGCGCACAGGCCGTGGCGATGGAGGTGTCGTCGCACGCGCTGCACCAGGGGCGCGTGAACGGAACGGCGTTCGACATCGCGGTGTTTACGAACCTCACGCAGGATCACCTCGACTATCACGGCACGTTCGACGCGTACGAGGCCGCGAAGGCGAAGCTGTTCGCATGGCGCGGCCTGCGCGCGGCGGTGATCAATCGCGACGACGCAGCCGGCCGCCGCCTGCTCGAGAAGCTGGCCGGCCGCGTGCGCACGATCGCGTACGGGATCGGCGATGTGCAGGCGCCCGACGCCGATCGCGAACTGGTCGCGCTCGACGTGCGCGCGACCGCGACGGGTACCGCATTCCGCCTGCGTTCGTCGTGGGGCGACGCGGACGTCGAGGTCGGCACGCTCGGCACGTTCAACGTCAGCAACCTGCTCGCCGTGCTCGGCTCGCTGCTCGCGGCCGACGTGCCGTTCGCGGCGGCCCTCGCCGAGATCGAGCGGCTCGAGTCGGTCAACGGCCGGATGCAGCGGCTTGGCGGGCGGCTGCAGAACGACGAACCGCTCGTCGTGATCGACTATGCGCATACGCCCGACGCGCTCGAAAAGACGCTCGACGCGCTGCGCCCGATCGCCGCGGCGCGCGGCGGCCGGCTCGTCTGCATGTTCGGCTGCGGCGGCGATCGCGATGCGACGAAGCGTCCGCTGATGGGCGCGATCGCGGAGCGGCTCGCCGACGAAGTCGTCGTCACGAGCGACAACCCGCGCAGCGAAGATCCGCAGCACATCATCGACCAGGTCGTCGCGGGCATGACCGCGCCCGATCGCGCACGCCGTATCGAGGATCGCGCGAGCGCGATCCTGCAGGCGGTGCGCGGCGCCGCACGCGAGGATGTCGTCGTGCTGGCCGGCAAGGGCCACGAGGCCACGCAGGAAATCATGGGCAAGAAGCGCGCGTTCTCCGATCAGGATCACGCGCGGCTCGCGCTCGCAGCGCGCGCGACGCACGGCAAGGGAGGCGCCGAATGACGATGCTCAGTCTCGGCGAAGCCGCCCGCCTGATTCCCGGCGCCACCGTCCGCGGCGACGCGGGCGTCACGTTCGACCGCGTGTCGACCGACAGCCGCACGGTCGGCCCGGGCGACCTGTTCGTCGCGCTGAAGGGCGAGCGTTTCGACGCACACGACTTCCTCGGCGACGTCGCCGCGCGCGGGGCCGCCGCGGCGCTCGTCGCGCATGCGCCGGCGGGCATCGCGATGCCGCTGATCGAAGGCGGCGAAACGCGCGCCGCGCTCGGCGCGCTCGCGCACGGCTGGCGGATGCGATTCCCGCTGCCGCTCGTCGCGGTGACGGGCAGCAACGGCAAGACGACCGTCAAGGAAATGATCGCGTCGATCTTCGCGGCGGCGGTCGGCGCCGACGCGCGGCTCGCGACGGCCGGCAACCTGAACAACGACGTCGGCCTGCCGCTGACGCTGCTGCGCCTGTCGGCCGCGCATCGTCTCGCGGTGATCGAGATCGGGATGAACCATCCGGGCGAAACCGAAGTCCTCGCGCGCCTTACCGCGCCGACGGTCGCGCTCGTCAACAACGCGCAGCGCGAGCATCAGGAATTCATGGCGACGGTCGAGGCCGTCGCGCTCGAACACGCGGCCGTGATCCACGCGCTGCCGCCGGACGGCGTCGCGGTGTTCCCGGCCGACGATGCGTACGCGGGCATCTGGCGCGTCGCGGCGACCGGCAACCGGATCCTCGATTTCGCGCTGCACGACGCCGAACGCCAGAGCGACGCGCAGGTCGTCGGGCGCGTGCACAGCGGCGAACTCGCGATCGACACGCCGGTCGGCGCGGTCACGGTGCGGCTGCGTGCGCTCGGCGAGCACAACGCGCGTAACGCGCTGGCCGCGACGGCCGCGGCGCTCGGCGCCGGCGTCGAGCTGTCGGCGATCCGGCAGGGCCTCGAATCGTTCGAGCCGGTCAAGGGCCGGCTGCAGGTGAGGCAGGCGAGCGTCGGCAGTCTTGCGGGCGCAACCATCGTCGACGATACGTACAACGCGAACCCCGATTCGATGCGTGCCGCGATCGATGTGCTCGCCGCGCATCCGGCGCCGCGCGTGCTGGTGATCGGCGACATGGGCGAAGTCGGCGACGAAGGGCCGGCATTTCACCGCGAGATCGGCGCGTATGCGCGCGAACGCGGAATCGACGCGCTGTTCGCGCTCGGCGACGCATCGCGCGACGCGTGCACCGCATACGGCGACACGGCGCGCCATTTCGGCGACGTTGACGCGCTCGTGGCGGCGCTGCTCGCGGCCGGTTACGGCGCACAGGCGACGGTGCTCGTGAAGGGCTCGCGGTACATGAAGATGGAGCGCGTGGTCGACGCGCTGACGAACCAACCCGCGGCGGGCACCGTGCCCGCCGCACACTGAGTAGAAGGAAGGAAGCATGCTGCTGGCGCTGGCGCAATGGCTGCAAGGAGACGCAAGCTTTTTGCGCTTGTTCACGTACCTCACGTTCCGTGCGGTGATGGCCACCATCACCGCGCTCGGGATCGGGCTCGTGTGCGGACCGTGGGTGATCCGCAAGCTGACGCAAATGAAGGTCGGGCAGGCCGTGCGCAAGGACGGCCCGCAGACCCACCTCGTCAAGTCCGGCACGCCGACGATGGGCGGCGTGCTGATCCTGATCGGCATCGCGGTCGCGACGCTGCTGTGGGGCGATCTGACGAACCGTTTCATCTGGATCGTGATGCTCGTCACGTTCGGTTTCGGCGTGATCGGCTGGGTCGACGATTACCGCAAGGTCGTCCACAAGGACCCGCGCGGGATGTCGTCGCGCGAGAAGTATTTCTGGCAATCGGTGATCGGGCTGTTCGCGGCCGTCTACCTCGCGTTCAGCGTGTCCGAGGCGAACAACGTGCGCGTGTTCGACCTGTTCATGGCGTGGGTGAGGAGCGGCCTGTCGATGGGGCTGCCGGCGCGCGCCGACCTGATGCTGCCGTTCCTGAAGTCGATCAGCTACCCGCTCGGCGTCTGGGGCTTCATCGTGCTGACCTACTTCGTGATCGTCGGCGCGAGCAACGCGGTGAACCTGACCGACGGCCTCGACGGCCTCGTGATCATGCCGGTCGTGCTGGTCGGCGCGTCGCTCGGTGTGTTCGCGTACGTGATGGGCAGTGCGGTCTATTCAAAATATCTGCTGTTCCCGCACATTCCGGGCGCGGGCGAGCTGCTGATCTTCTGTTCCGCGATGGGCGGGGCCGGGCTCGCGTTCCTCTGGTACAACACGCACCCCGCGCAGGTGTTCATGGGCGACGTCGGCGCGCTGGCGCTGGGCGGCGCGCTCGGCACGGTCGCGGTGATCGTGCGCCAGGAAATCGTGCTGTTCATCATGGGCGGCATCTTCGTCGCGGAAACGCTGTCGGTGATGCTGCAGGTGTCGTGGTTCAAGTACACGAAGAAGCGTTACGGCGAAGGGCGGCGGTTGCTCAAGATGGCGCCGCTGCATCACCACTTCGAATTGTCCGGCTGGAAGGAAACGCAGGTGGTCGTGCGTTTCTGGATCATCACGCTGATGCTGTGCCTGTTCGGTCTGACCACCCTCAAGCTGCGGTAAAGGAAAGGTAACAAGGATGTCTGGCGAGATGTTTGGAGATCGGCAACGGCCGATGGTGCTCGTACTGGGGCTCGGGGAATCGGGTCTCGCGATCGCGCGATGGTGCGCGAGGCACGGGTGCCGGCTGCGCATTGCCGATACCCGCGAGGCGCCGCCGAACCTTGCCGCGCTGCAGGCCGAAGGCATCGATGCGGAATTCGTCGGCGGCGCGTTCACGCCCGCGCTGCTCGACGGCGGCATCGAGCTCGTCGGGCTGAGCCCCGGGCTGTCGCCGCTGGAGCCGGCACTCGCGGCGCTGGTCGCGGCCGCGAACGAGCGCGGTATCGCGGTGTGGGGCGAGCTGGAGTTCTTCGCGCAGGCGCTGCGCGCGCTCGGCACGAGCGGCTACCAGCCGAAGGTGCTCGCGATTACCGGCACCAACGGCAAGACCACGACGACGAGCCTCACGGGCCTGCTGTGCCAGCGCTCGGGCAAGAAGGTCGCCGTCGCGGGCAACATCAGCCCGGCGATGCTCGACCGGCTCGCGAGCGCGATCGACGACACCGCGCTGCCCGACGTATGGGTGCTCGAACTGTCGAGCTTCCAGCTCGAGACCGCGCGCACGTTTGCGCCCGATGCCGCCGCGATCCTCAACATCACGCAGGACCACCTCGACTGGCACGGCAGCTTCGACGCGTACGCGCAGGCAAAGGGCCGGATCTTCGGCGCGACGACGACGCGCGTGCTGAACCGCGACGACGCGGCCGTGATGAAGTTCGCGCCGGCAGCCGGCGCGGCCGACGCGACGCGCACGGTCACGTTCGGCCTGAACGAACCGACGCAGGACGGCGACTACGGGCTGTCGCGCGACAACGGTATCGCATGGCTGGTGGAAGCCGTCGATCGCGACGCGCCGGATGAAGCGGCGACGACGCGCCGGCGCAAGCGCGACGCCGCGCATACGCCTGACATCGCGCAGAAGCGCCTGATGCCGGTCGACGCGCTGCGCATCCGCGGGCTGCACAACGCGGCGAACGCGCTGGCCGCGTTCGCGCTCGCGCGTGCGATCGATCTGCCGGCCGCGCCGCTGCTGCACGCGTTGCGCGAATACCGCGGCGAAGCGCATCGCGTCGAAGTGATCGCGACGATCGACGACGTCGATTATGTGGACGACAGCAAGGGAACGAACGTCGGCGCGACGGTTGCCGCACTCGATGGCCTCGCGCAGAAAATCGTGCTGATCGCCGGCGGCGACGGCAAGGGCCAGGATTTCGCACCGCTCGTTGCTCCAGTCGCACGCTGGTGCCGCGCGGTGATGCTGATCGGCCGCGACGCGCCCGCGATCCGCGACACGCTCGCCGAAACGGGCGTGCCGCTCGCCGACCACGCGACGCTCGAAGGCGCGGTGCGCGCGGCGGCCGATCTGGCCGAGCCGGGCGACGCGGTGCTGCTGTCGCCCGCGTGCGCGAGCCTCGACATGTTCCGGAACTACGCCCATCGCGCGGAAGTGTTCCGCGCGGCGGTCGACGAAATCGCCATCGACAAAGGAGCGACGCCATGAGCTGGTCCGATCGCCTCGTCTCCCGTTTCAACGACCGGCGCGACACCGGCGGCAATGCCGCGGGCGGCCGCGTCGCATCGGCCACGCGCGCCGCGACGGGCGGCCTCGCGAGCGTCGTCAACGGCGTGCGCCCGAGCCGTTCGCGGATGCTCGATTTCGACTATTCGCTGCTGTGGGTCGCGATCGCGCTGCTCGGGCTCGGCGTCGTGATGGTGTATTCGGCGTCGATCGCGATGCCCGATTCGCCGAAATACGCGTCGTATCACGATTACGCGTTCCTGATGCGTCACTGCGTGTCGCTCGCCGTCGCGTTCGTCGCGGCGGTGATCGCGTTCCGCGTGCCGGTGTCGACCTGGGACAAGTACGCGCCGCATCTTTTCCTGATCGCGCTCGTCGGCCTCGTGATCGTGCTGATCCCGCACGTCGGCAAGGGTGTGAACGGTGCGCGCCGCTGGATTCCGCTCGGCATCACCAACATGCAGCCGTCGGAAATCATGAAGCTCGCGGTGACGATCTACGCGGCGAACTACACGGTGCGCAAGCAGGAATACATGCAGAGCTTCGCGAAGGGCTTCCTGCCGATGGCGTTCGCGGTCGGCCTGGTCGGCGCGCTGCTGCTGCTCGAGCCCGACATGGGCGCGTTCATGGTGGTCGCCGCGATCGCGATGGGCGTGCTGTTCCTCGGCGGCGTGAACGGCAAGCTGTTCGGCGGCCTCGTCGCGACGGCGGTCGGCACGTTCACGATGCTCGTGTGGCTGTCGCCGTGGCGTCGCGAGCGGATCTTCGCGTACCTCGATCCGTGGGACGAGCGCTACGCGCAGGGCAAGGCCTACCAGCTCACGCACTCGCTGATCGCGTTCGGGCGCGGCGAATGGTTCGGCGTCGGCCTCGGCGGCAGCGTCGAGAAGCTGAATTACCTGCCGGAAGCGCATACCGACTTCATCCTCGCGGTGATCGGCGAGGAACTCGGCTTCGTCGGCGTGCTGGTCGTGATCCTGCTGTTCTACTGGATCGTGCGTCGCGCGTTCGAGATCGGCCGTCAGGCGCTCGCGCTCGATCGCACGTTCGCGGGCCTGATGGCGAAGGGCATCGGCATCTGGTTCGGCGCGCAGACGTTCATCAACATGGGCGTGAACCTCGGGCTGCTGCCGACGAAGGGCTTGACGCTGCCGCTCGTGAGCTACGGCGGTTCGGGCATCCTGCTGAACTGCGTCGCGCTCGCGGTGCTGCTGCGGGTCGATTACGAAAATCGCGTACTGATGCGCGGAGGGAAGGTATGACCGCGTCGCAACGCACGCTGATGGTGATGGCAGGCGGCACCGGGGGCCACGTGTTCCCCGGGCTCGCGGTCGCGCACCGGATGGAAGCGGCGGGCTGGCGCGTCGTATGGCTCGGCAACCCGGCCGGGATGGAAGCAACGCTCGTGCCGAAGCACGGTATTCCGATGGAGTACGTGCGGTTCGGCGGGCTGCGCGGCAAGGGCCTGAAGACCAAGCTGACGCTGCCGGTCAACCTGCTGCGTGCATGCTGGCAGAGCCTCGGCGCGCTGCGCCGCGTGCGACCGGACGTCGTGCTCGGGATGGGTGGCTACATCACGTTCCCGGCGGGCGTGATGACCGCGTTGTCGGGGCGCCCGCTCGTGTTGCATGAGCAGAATTCGATCGCGGGCCTGACCAACAAGGTGCTCGCGAAACTCGCGAAGCGCGTGCTCGTTGCGTTCCCCGGCGCGCTGCCGCACGCGGAATGGACGGGTAACCCGATTCGCGCGGAACTTGCGCACATCGAATCGCCCCAGGCACGCTATGCGTCGCGCAGCGGCCCGCTCAACGTGCTGGTGGTCGGCGGCAGCCTCGGGGCGGCCGCGCTGAACGAAGTCGTGCCGCGCGCGCTGGCGCAGCTGACGCCGGGCGAGCGCCCGCGCGTCGTGCACCAGGCCGGCGTGAAGCACATCGACGCATTGAAGGCGAATTACGAAGCGGCCGGTTTCGCGGCCGGCGAAGACGTGCGGCTCGTGCCGTTCATCGACGACATGGCGGCCGCGTATGCGGCAGCGGATCTGGTGATCTGCCGGTCGGGCGCGATGACGGTGTCGGAGATCGCGGCGGTGGGCGTGGCGGCGCTGTTCGTGCCGTTCCCGTACGCGGTCGACGATCATCAGACGACCAACGCCGCGTTCCTCGCCGATGCGGGCGCGGCCGTGCTGGTGCAACAACGCGACCTGTCGGCGGAACTGCTCGCCGACTGGCTGCGCGGCCAGTCGCGGGCATCGCTCGCGGCCATGGCGGAACGTTCGCGCGCGCTCGCGAAGCCCGAGGCCACCGACGAAGTCGCGCGCGTCTGCGCGAAGGCGGCCGGCGCGAACCTGGAACAACTGCAATGAAACACATCGTCAAACACATTCATTTCGTCGGGATCGGCGGCGCGGGCATGAGCGGCATCGCCGAAGTGCTCGTCAACCTCGGCTACGCGGTCAGCGGCTCGGACCTGTCGCGCAATGCGGTGACCGATCGTCTCGAGGCGCTGGGCGCGCGGATCGCGATCGGCCACGATGCGGCGAACATCGAGGGCGCGAACGCGGTCGTCGTGTCGACGGCCGTGCGCTCGGACAACCCCGAAGTGCTGGCCGCGCGCGCGAAGCGCGTGCCGATCGTGCCGCGCGCGGTGATGCTCGCGGAGCTGATGCGCCTGAAGCAGGGGATCGCGATCGCCGGCACGCACGGCAAGACCACGACGACGAGCCTCGTCGCGAGCGTGCTCGCGGCGGGCGGGCTGGACCCGACCTTCGTGATCGGCGGCCGGCTGATCAGCGCCGGCGCGAACGCGCGGCTCGGCACGGGCGATTTCATCGTCGCCGAGGCCGACGAGTCGGATGCGTCGTTCCTGAACCTCTATCCGGTGATCGAAGTCATCACGAACATCGACGCCGACCACATGGACACCTACGGCCACGATTTCGCGCGGCTCAAGCAGGCGTTCATCGAATTCACGCAGCGCCTGCCGTTCTACGGCAGCGCGGTCGTGTGCGTCGACGATCCGAACGTGCGGCAGATCATCCCGTTCATCTCGAAGCCGGTCGTGCGCTACGGCCTGTCGCCGGACGCGCAGGTGCGCGCGGAAGACATCGACGCGCGCGACGGCCGGATGCATTTCACGGTGATCCGCGAAGGTCGCGCGCCGCTCGCGGTCGTGCTGAACATGCCGGGCCTGCACAACGTGCAGAACGCGCTCGCGGCGATCGCGATCGCGACCGACCTCGGCGTGGCGGACGACGCGATCCAGCGGGCGCTGGCGGAATTCAACGGTGTCGGCCGGCGCTTCCAGCGTTACGGCGAAGTGCCGAGCGCGGACGGCGGCCAGTACACGCTGATCGACGATTACGGTCACCACCCGGTCGAGATGGCGGCGACGATCGCGGCCGCGCGCGGCGCGTTCCCGGGCCGCCGCCTCGTGCTGGCGTTCCAGCCGCACCGCTACACGCGCACGCGCGACTGTTTCGACGATTTCGTCAACGTGCTGTCGACGGTCGATGCGCTGGTGCTGACGGAAGTCTATGCGGCCGGCGAGGCCGCGATTCCGACGGCCAGCGGCGACGCGCTGTCGCGTGCACTGCGCGCGGCGGGAAAGGTCGACCCGGTGTTCGTCGCGACGGTCGACGACGTGCCGGATGCATTGGCGAAGGTCGCGCAGAACGGCGACGTGGTGATCACGATGGGCGCGGGTTCGATCGGCGGCGTGCCGGCGAAGCTCGCGCAACACATTCAACAGAAGGCATGACATGAGCGGGATCGATCCGAAACGTTTCGGCAAGGTGGCGGTGTTGTTCGGCGGCGAATCCGCCGAGCGCGAGGTGTCGCTCACCTCGGGCCGCCTCGTGCTGCAGGGCCTGCGCGACGCTGGCGTCGACGCGCATCCGTTCGACCCGGCCGAGCGGCCGCTGTCGGCACTGAAGGACGAAGGCTTCGTGCGTGCGTTCAATGCGCTGCATGGCGGCTACGGCGAGAACGGCCAGATTCAGGGCGCACTCGATTTCTACGGCATTCGCTACACGGGCAGCGGCGTGCTCGGCTCGGCGCTCGGCCTCGACAAGTTCCGCACGAAGCTCGTGTGGCAGCAGACGGGCGTGCCGACGCCGCCGTTCGAGACGGTGATGCGCGGCGACGACCTGGCCGCGCGTGCGACCGACATCGTCGCGAAGCTCGGCCTGCCGCTGTTCGTGAAGCCGGCGAGCGAAGGCTCGAGTGTCGCGGTGCTGAAGGTGAAGACGGCGGACGCGCTGCCGGCCGCGCTCGAGGAAGCCGCGACGCACGACAAGATCGTGATCGTCGAGAAGAGCATCGAAGGCGGCGGCGAATACACCGCGTGCATCGCCGGCGATCTCGACCTGCCGCTGATCAAGATCGTGCCGGCCGGCGAGTTCTACGACTACCACGCGAAGTACGTTGCCGACGATACGCAGTACCTGATCCCGTGCGGCCTGCCGGCGCAACAGGAAGCGGAGCTGAAGCGCATCGCGCGCCGTGCGTTCGACGTGCTCGGTTGCACCGACTGGGGCCGCGCGGATTTCATGCTCGACGCGGCCGGCAATGCGTATTTCCTGGAAGTGAACACGGCCCCCGGGATGACCGACCACTCGCTGCCGCCGAAGGCCGCGCGCGCGGTCGGCATCGGCTATTCGGAGCTGGTCGTGAAGGTGCTGTCGCTCACGCTCAACGACTGACGCAGGAACGGAACGACGTATGTGGAACAACGTTCGCCAACTCAACCTTGCCGCCAGCGCGCTGTATGCGCTGCTGCTGCTCGTGTTGGCGGCGGCCGGCTGCTACTGGCTGATCCAGCGCCCGACGTTCGCGCTGCGGGAAATCCGGATCGACGGCGACACCGAGCACATCAATTCGCCGACGGTGCGCGCGGGCGTGGTTGGACGGCTGAAGGGCAATTTCTTCACGGTCGATCTCGACACGGCGCGCGCCGCGTTCGAGCAGATGCCGTGGGTGCGTCACGCGAGCGTGCGTCGGGTGTGGCCGAATGCGCTGGCTGTCACGCTCGAGGAGTACAAACCGCTCGGGACCTGGGGCAGCGATCAGCTCGTGAGCGTGGACGGCGAGCTGTTCACCGCGAACCAGGGCGAGCTGGAGCAGGAACTGCCGGCATTCGACGGCCCGGAAGGCAGTGCGAAGGAAGTCGTCGCGCGGTATCGCGACTTCGGGAAATGGTTTGCGCCGCTGAAGGCGGCGCCGGAAGAGGTGACGCTGTCGGCGCGGTACGCGTGGACGGTGAAGCTGTCGAACGGCATGCAGGTCGAGCTGGGCAAGGAGCGCAACAGCGACACGCTGCATGACCGGAGCCAGCGTCTGGTGGCCGCGTGGCCGGCCGTCACGGAGCGTTGGGGCAACGACATCGAGTACGCGGATCTGCGTTATCCGAACGGATTCGCGATTCGCGCGGCGGGCATGCGGTTCCTGACCGATACCGACAAGCGCAAGAAGTAACGAGAGATCACACGCAAGAGCACTTTATGAGCAAAGACTACAAGGATCTGCTGGTTTCCCTCGACATCGGCACGTCGAAGGTGGTGGCCATCGTCGCCGAGCTGAAGGGCGAGGGCCACTACGAGGTGATCGGTCTCGGCCAGAGCGAGTCGAAGGGTCTGAAGAAAGGCGTGGTGGTGAACATCGAGGCCACCGTGCAGTCGATCCAGCGCGCGCTCGAGGAAGCCGAGCTGATGGCCGACTGCAAGATCACCAATGTGTTCACGGGGATCGCGGGCAGCCACATCCGCAGCTTCAACTCGAGCGGGATGGTCGCGATCAAGGACAAGGAAGTCACGCAGACGGACGTCGCGCGCGTGATCGAGACCGCGAAGGCGATCAACATCCCGACCGATCAGCAGGTGCTGCACATCCTCACGCAGGAATTCATCATCGACGGCCAGGAAGACGTGCGCGAGCCGATCGGGATGAGCGGCATCCGGCTGGAAGTGAAGGTGCACATCGTGACGGGCGCGGTGAGCGCCGCGCAGAACATCGTCAAGTGCGTGCGCCGCTGCGGGCTGGAAGTGAACGACCTGATCCTGCAGCCGCTCGCGTCGTCGCTCGCGGTGCTGACCGAAGACGAGAAGGATCTCGGCGTGGTGCTGGTCGACATCGGCGGCGGCACGACGGACATCGCGATCTTCGCCGAAGGCGCGATCCGCCACACGGCGGTGATTCCGATCGCCGGCGACCAGATCACGAGCGACATCGCGATGGCGCTGCGCACGCCGACGCCGGATGCGGAAGACATCAAGGTCGGCTACGGGATCGCGAAGCAGGCGCTCGCCGATCCGGACGAAATGGTGGAAGTGCCAGGCCTCGGCGAACGCGGCCCGCGCACGCTGTCGCGTCAGGCGCTCGCGGCCGTGATCGAGCCGCGCGTCGAGGAACTGTTCTCGCTCGTGCAGCAGGTCGTGCGCGAGTCGGGTTACGAAGAACTCCTGAGCTCCGGCGTGGTCATTACCGGCGGCGCGTCGATGATGCCTGGCATGGTCGAACTCGGCGAGGACATTTTCCTGAAACCGGTGCGCATCGGCGCGCCGGAATATGCAGGCGGCCTCGCCGACGTCGTGCGCAATCCGCGCTACTCGACGGCGATGGGGCTGCTCGTCGAAGGCAGTGCTCAGCGCATGCGCGGCCGCAAGGTCGCCGTGCAGTCCGGCAACGCGGGGCAAGTGTTCTCGCGGATGAAGGAATGGTTCCTGAGCAACTTCTGACAAACCGAATCGAAATTCGCGCTGGTGCCGGCGGCTGGCGCGCGACAGGGGGTTGCCCGATCTCCTGCCGAATAACGGCCGAGTAGCAGTCATTCTCTTGACGGAGGCAACAATGGAATTCGAAATGCTGGAAACCGAAACCAACGGCACCATCATCAAGGTGGTTGGCGTTGGCGGCGCTGGCGGCAATGCCGTCCAGCACATGATCAACCGCGGCGTGCAGGGCGTCGACTTCATCGTGATGAACACGGACGCCCAAGCGCTGTCGCGTTCGCGCGCATCGTCGGTGATCCAGCTTGGCAACACGGGTCTTGGCGCCGGTGCGAAGCCGGAAATGGGTCGTGCGGCAGCGGAAGAAGCGCGTGAGCGCATCGCCGACGCACTGCGCGGTGCGCACATGGTGTTCATCACGGCCGGCATGGGCGGTGGCACGGGCACGGGCGCGGCACCGGTGGTCGCGCAGATCGCGAAGGAGATGGGCATTCTGACGGTCGGTGTCGTCAGCAAGCCGTTCGAGTTCGAAGGCGGCAAGCGCATGCGCGTCGCCGAAGCAGGCTCGCAGCAACTGGAGGATCACGTCGACTCGCTGATCGTCGTCCTGAACGACAAGCTGTTCGACGTGATGGGCGACGACGCCGAGATGGACAAGTGCTTCCAGTGCGCGGACGACGTGTTGAACAACGCGGTGGCAGGTATCGCGGAAATCATCAACGTCGACGGCCTCGTGAACGTCGACTTCGAAGACGTGAAGACGGTGATGGGCGAGCAGGGCAAGGCGATGATGGGCACGGCGACGGTCGCCGGCGTCGATCGCGCACGCCTCGCGGCGGAACAGGCCGTGGCGAGCCCGCTGCTCGAAGGCGTCGATCTGTCGGGTGCGCGCGGCGTGCTGGTCAACATCACGTCGAGCCGTTCGCTGCGCCTGTCGGAAACGCGCGAAGTGATGAACACGATCAAGAGCTACGCGGCGGAAGATGCGACGGTGATCTTCGGTGCGGTGTACGACGACGCGATGGGCGATGCACTGCGCGTGACGGTCGTGGCGACGGGTCTGGGCCGTGCGGCGAAGAAGCAGCAGTCGGCTCCGATGACGCTGCTGCGCACGGGTACGGACAACCAGCCGGTCAGCGCGGTGTCGCACGGCTATGCGCAGCCGCATCACGTCAGCACGGCCGACTACGGCGCGCTCGACACGCCGGCGGTGTGGCGCAATTCGCGCGAAACCGCGGCATCGCACGTGCAGGCGCTGCAGGAGAAGGGTGTCGACACGTACGACATTCCGGCTTTCCTGCGCAAGCAGGCTGACTGACGCAAACACAGGCGAAGCCGCGGCGACACCGCCGCGGTATCGCCGGCGTGACGGATGCTACGGACCACGACAGGCCGCGTCGGATGCGACGCCGGGCCGGGAAAGGTGCCCTCTCCGCTCGAGCGGGGCGGGATGGGCCGTGCTGTCCGCAACACGCTGAAAAACCGTATCGCTATGAGGGACCAGCCATGATTCAAGTGGGCGACGCGCTGCCCGACGCGCAATTGTTCGAGTTCGTCGACGACGCGCGCGAAGGGTGCACGCTGGGGCCGAACGCCTACAGCGTGCGCGACCAGGTTGCGGGAAAGCGGGTGGTGATCTTCGGATTGCCGGGCGCGTTCACGCCGACCTGCTCGGCGCAGCATGTGCCGGGCTACGTCGAGCACGCCGAGCAATTGCGCGCGGCGGGGATCGACGAGATCTGGTGCGTGTCCGTCAACGACGCATTCGTGATGGGCGCATGGGGACGTGATCTGCACACCGCGGGCAAGGTGCGCATGATGGCGGACGGCAGCGCGGCTTTCACTCATGCGCTGGGGCTGACGCAGGATTTGTCCGCGCGTGGCATGGGAATTCGTTCCCTGCGCTACGCGATGGTGATTGACGGCGGTGTGGTCAAGACGCTGGCCGTCGAGGCGCCGGGCAAGTTCGAAGTGAGCGATGCGGCGAGTGTTCTCGCGACGTTGACGTCCTGATCGTGCGGTGCGCCGTTGCCTTCCGGCAACGCTGCTCGCCGGCCTCAGGGCAGTTGTAACACGGGCTGATGACCGGAAACGCCTCCGTTCCGGGCATCGGCCCGTCCCGTATCGGCGCGGGTAAACTGTCGAAACAGATTGATACGCAGTTTCGGACAGCGTCGAATAGGGAATTACGCTATAATCCCGCCTATCGAATATAACTCCTGATTGATATCTTCAATCAAGACGAAGAAGACCATGTTGAAGCAGCGCACCATCAAATCCATCGTGAAGACCGTGGGTATCGGTGTCCACTCGGGCCGCAAGATCGAGTTGACGCTCCGTCCCGCCGCGCCCGGCACGGGCATCGTCTTTTCACGCGTCGACCTGCCGACGCCGGTCGATATTCCCGCATCGGCGATGTCGATCGGCGACACGCGGCTCGCGTCGGTGTTGCAGAAGGATGGCGTGCGCGTGTCGACGGTCGAGCACCTGATGTCCGCGTGTGCGGGCCTTGGCATCGACAACCTGTATGTCGACGTGACAGCCGAGGAAATCCCGATCATGGACGGCAGTGCGGCCACGTTCGTATTCCTGATCCAGTCCGCCGGCATCGAGGAGCAGAACGCGCCGAAGCGCTTCATCAAGGTGAAGAAGCCGGTCGAAATCCGCGATGGCGACAAGTTCGCGCGTCTCGATCCGTATTTCGGCTTCAAGCTGAAGTTCTCGATCGATTTCCGCCACCCGGCCGTCGACAAGACGGGCCAGGAGCTCGAAGTCGATTTCGCGACCACGTCGTACGTGCGCGAGATCGCGCGTGCGCGCACGTTCGGTTTCGCGCACGAAGCCGAGATGCTGCGCGAGATCGGCCTGGCGCGGGGAGGCAGCATGGACAATGCGATCGTGCTCGACGAGTACCGAATCCTGAACAACGATGGGCTGCGCTACGACGACGAGTTCGTGAAGCACAAGATGCTCGACGCGATCGGCGACCTGTACGTGATCGGCCACCCGCTGCTGGCTTCGTACACCGCGTACAAGTCGGGCCACGGCCTGAACAACGCGTTGCTGCGCGAGTTGCTCGCACACGAAGACGCGTACGAGATCGTGACGTTCGACGATCCGCAGGCTGCGCCGAAAGGGTTTGCATTCGACGCGCAGACGGCTTTCGCGTGACCGGCGTTCGGCGCAAGCAATAAAAAAGCGACCCATCGGGTCGCTTTTTTTTTCGGCTGGCGGCTGCCTGCGGCCGGTGCGGTCAACGCGGCTTCGCGCCATGCCGTGCCGCCATCCGCGCGAGCGCGGCCTGCAGCGGCGACGGTTCGAGATGGTCGGCGAGATCGCGCAGCGCGGCGGCGCCGGTCGACGTCATCCGCGCCTGCTTCACGGGCGGCGGCGCCGGCGCGTCCTTCGGCCGCACGCGCACGCGCAGCGTCGTCACCGGCCAGCCGCGCTTCTGGAGATCGCCGAGCAGCCGCATTTCGACCTGCCGCAGCCGTGCGGCCAGCGCATTGTGCGCGGCAAAGAGGGTCAGGGTGCCGTCCTTGATGAAACCCGGTTCGACGTGATTCGCGAGATAGTCGGGCAGGCACGCGCCGAGGTCGCGCTGCAGCGACGCGATCTGCTCGACGCCGGCGCGCAGCGCCGCGAATGCATCGGTCCGACCGAGCACTTCCGACACGGGTTGCGGGCGATAGGCGGCGAGCGGGCCGAAACGCTTGGAAAATCGGTTCATCGAGGCATTTTTCGAGCGCGTACGCGCGCGGACGTTGCAGCCGATTGTACCCGCGCCGGCCTGCGCACGGGCAGCTTTCGCCCGTGTCCGCCCGGCTTGGGCCCGCAGTGCCCCGTCCGGCCGGGACGCAGGCGCATGCGTCCCCGCGTGCTAAAATTCGACGTTTGAGTCCACTAATTCGCTAAGCCGCCGAGGCTCGGGCGCCGGGGCGCGCAACACGCGCCGGGCGCCGGTGCTGCGACGCAGGATCCGATCCGATGACAACCGGTTTTCTCCAGAAAATTTTTGGCAGCCGCAACCAGCGGCTCGTCAAGCAATACCAAAAGACCGTCGCGACGATCAATGCGCTCGAAACGCAGATCGAGAAGCTGACGGACGACCAGTTGCGCGGCAAGACGGACGAGTTCCGCCAGCGGGTCGCGGCCGGCGAGTCGCTCGACAAGCTGTTGCCCGAGGCCTTCGCGGTCTGTCGCGAGGCGAGCCGCCGCGTGCTGAAGATGCGGCACTTCGACGTGCAGATGATCGGCGGCATGGTGCTTCACTACGGCAAGATCGCGGAAATGCGTACGGGCGAGGGCAAGACGCTCGTCGCGACGCTGCCCGTGTACCTGAATGCGCTGGCCGGCCGCGGCGTGCACGTCGTGACCGTCAACGACTACCTCGCGCAGCGCGACGCCGAATGGATGGCGCGGCTCTACAATTTCCTCGGTCTGTCGGTCGGCATCAACCTGTCCGGCATGGAGCACGAACAGAAGCAGCAGGCCTACGCGGCGGACATCACGTACGGCACGAACAACGAATTCGGCTTCGACTACCTGCGCGACAACATGGTCTATGAGACCGACGCGCGCGTGCAGCGGGCGCTGAACTTCGCGGTCGTCGACGAAGTGGACTCGATCCTGATCGACGAAGCACGGACGCCGCTGATCATTTCGGGCCAGGCCGAGGATCACACCGAACTGTACGTGCGGATGAACGCACTGCCGCCGCTGCTCGAGCGCCAGATCGGCGAAGAGAAGGCCGACGGCACGGGCGTCGAGAAGCCGGGCGACTACACGCTCGACGAGAAGGCGCGCCAGGTGTTCCTGACGGAATCGGGCCACGAGAAGGCCGAGCGCCTGCTCGCCGAATGGGGCCTGATCGGCGAGGGCGAGAGCCTGTACGCGCCGCAGAACATCACGCTGATGCACCACGTGTACGCTGCGCTGCGCGCCCACACGCTGTTCCACAAGGATCAGCACTACGTCGTGCAGAACGGCGAAGTGGTCATCGTCGACGAATTCACGGGCCGCCTGATGGCGGGCCGCCGCTGGTCCGACGGGCTGCACCAGGCCGTCGAGGCGAAGGAGCACGTGAAGATCCAGAGCGAGAACCAGACGCTCGCGTCGATCACGTTCCAGAACTACTTCCGGATGTACGCGAAGCTGGCCGGCATGACCGGTACCGCGGACACCGAGGCGTACGAATTCAACGAGATCTACGGCCTCGAGACGGTCGTGATCCCGACCAACCGCCCGCCGAAGCGGATCGACAAGCAGGACCAGATCTACAAGACGGCCAAGGAGCGCTACGACGCGGTGATCCGCGACATCCGCGACTGCTACGAGCGCGGCCAGCCGGTGCTGGTCGGCACGACGTCGATCGAGAACTCCGAACTGCTGTCGCACCTGCTGAAGCAGGCCGGGCTGCCGCACGAAGTGCTGAACGCGAAGCAGCACGAGCGTGAAGCGGCGATCGTCGCGGAAGCCGGCCGTCCGAACCGCGTGACGATCGCGACCAACATGGCCGGCCGCGGTACCGACATCGTGCTCGGCGGCAACGTCGAGAAGCAGGCCGCGTTCATCGAGGCCGACGACGCGATCCCGGCCGACGAAAAGGCGCGCCGCATCCAGAAGCTGCACGACGAGTGGGAAACGCTGCACGAGCAGGTGAAGGCCGCGGGCGGCCTGCACATCATCGGCACCGAGCGTCACGAATCGCGCCGGATCGACAACCAGTTGCGCGGCCGTGCGGGCCGCCAGGGCGATCCGGGCTCGTCGCGCTTCTACCTGTCGCTCGACGATCCGCTGCTGCGCATCTTCGCGGGCGACCGCGTGCGCTCGATTATGGATCGCCTGAAGATGCCGGAAGGCGAGGCGATCGAAGCGGGCATCGTCACGCGGTCGATCGAATCGGCGCAGCGCAAGGTCGAAGCGCGCAACTTCGACATCCGCAAGCAACTGCTCGAATACGACGACGTGTCGAACGATCAGCGCAAGGTGATCTACCAGCAGCGCAACGAATTGCTCGAGGCGCACGACATCACCGAGACGATCACCGCGATGCGTCACGGCGTGATCGCCGAAGTCGTCCGCCAGTTCGTACCGGAAGGCAGCATCGAAGAGCAGTGGGACGTGCCCGAGCTCGAGGAAGCGTTGCGCAACGACTGGCAGCTCGACCTCGCGATCCAGGAAATGGTGAACGAGTCGTCGTCGATCACGGCCGAGGAGATTCTCGACGCGGTGATGACGGCCGCCGACGAGCAGTACGAGGCGAAGGTCGCGATGGTCGGCCGCGAATCGTTCAGCGCGTTCGAGCGTTCGGTGATGCTGCAGACGGTCGACCGCCTGTGGCGCGAACACCTCGCGGCACTCGACCACCTGCGCCAGGGTATTCACCTGCGCGGCTATGCGCAGAAGAACCCGAAGCAGGAATACAAGCGCGAGGCGTTCGAGCTGTTCGCCGCGATGCTCGACGCGATCAAGCAGGAAGTCACGCGCATCGTGATGAACGTGCAGATCCAGTCGCCGGAGCAGCTCGAGGAGGCTGCCGAGCAGATCGAGGAGCGCGGCGGTCATCTCGAGAACGTCGAATACCAGCACGCCGACTACGCGGACGCCGGCGCGCCGGTGGCGAACGTCACGGCAGCCGCGGCGGCCACCGCGACGGCCGACATGGTCGGCAGCGCGATGACGCACAGCGGCCCCGGCGGCGAAATGCCGAAGGTCGGCCGCAACGACCCGTGCCCGTGCGGCAGCGGCAAGAAGTACAAGCAATGTCACGGGAAGTTGTCATGATCGGCGGCGGCGCGCGTCACGCGTGCCGCGTCGTTCGTGGCTTCGAGTCAGTGATGTGAGTTGCGGCGGCCCGCGCGTGCGGCCGCCGGTTCTTCCAATCGATGCCGGCACATGCCGGCATTTTCCATCCGGCAGGTGTGCCCCATGGCTGTCAATTTTCCGTCGATCGATCCCGCCCAACTGCATCCCGTCGCCGGCGTCACGCTCGGCTGGGCGGAAGCGAACATCCGCAAGCCGAATCGCAAGGACGTGCTGGTCATCTCCGTCGACGAAGGCGCGACGGTCGCGGGCGTGTTCACCGAAAACCGTTTCTGCGCGGCGCCGGTCACCGTCTGCCGCGAGCATCTGGCGAAGGTACGGGCCGGCGGCGCGGGCATCCGCGCGCTGGTCGTGAATACGGGCAATGCGAATGCGGGCACCGGCGAGCCGGGCCTCGTGAACGCCCGCGAGACCTGCACGGAACTCGCGCGTCTCGCAGGCATCGAGCCGGCGCAGGTGCTGCCGTTCTCGACCGGCGTGATCCTCGAGCCGCTGCCGATCGACCGCCTGAAGGCCGGCCTGCCGGCCGCGCTCGCGAACCGCAAGGCCGCGAACTGGTTCGACGCCGCGCAGGCGATCATGACGACCGACACGCTGCCGAAGGCGACGTCGCGCCAGGTGACGATCGACGGCCACACGGTCACGCTGACGGGCATCAGCAAGGGCGCGGGCATGATCAAGCCGAACATGGCGACGATGCTCGGCTTCCTCGCGTTCGATGCGAACGTCGCGCAGCCGGTGCTCGACACGCTCGTGAAGGAAGTGGCCGACCGCTCGTTCAACTGCATCACGATCGACGGCGACACGTCGACGAACGACTCGTTCATCCTGATCGCGTCGGGCAAGAGCACGCTGCCCGCGATCACGTCGACCGATTCGCCTGCCTATGCGGCGCTGCGCGACGCGGTGACGGAAGTCGCACAGGTGCTGTCGCAGCTGATCGTGCGCGACGGCGAAGGCGCGACGAAATTCATGACGGTGCAGGTCGAAGGCGGCAAGAGCGTCGCCGAATGCCGCCAGATCGCGTACGCGATCGGCCATTCGCCGCTCGTGAAGACGGCCTTCTATGCATCCGACCCCAACCTCGGCCGGATTCTCGCGGCGATCGGCTATGCGGGCGTCGCGGATCTCGACGTCGGCAAGATCGATCTCTATCTCGACGACGTGCTCGTCGCGAAGGCTGGCGGCCGCAATCCGGCCTACCAGGAAGAGGACGGCCAGCGGGTGATGAAGCAGAGCGAGATCACGATCCGCGTGCTGCTCGGCCGCGGCGATGCACAGGCCACCATCTGGACGTGCGACCTGTCGCACGATTACGTGAGCATCAACGCGGATTACCGCTCCTGATCGGGAGCGCTCGAACGACATGGACAAGCTTGAACAGTTTCTGACGCGCGCGGAAGCGCTGCTGGGCCGTCTCGAAGGGATGCTGCCGCCCGCACCGGCGGCCATCGACTGGAACGCGGCCCACGCGTTCCGCTGGCGCAAGCGCCAAGGGCGCGGTTACCTGCAGCCGGTGCCGGCCGTGTCGTCGATCACGCTCGACGATCTGCACAACATCGATCGCCAGAAAGCGCTGATCGACCAGAACACGCGGCAGTTCGTGCAGCGCAAGCCGGCCAACAACGTGCTGCTGACCGGCGCACGTGGTACCGGCAAGTCGTCGCTGATCAAGGCGTGCCTGAACGCGTACGCGAACGACGGGCTGCGCCTGATCGAAGTCGACAAGGATGACCTGCACGATCTCGGCGACATCGTCGACCTGATTTCGCAGCGTCCGGAGCGGTTCATCGTGTTCTGCGACGACCTGTCGTTCGAGGACGGCGAATCGGGCTACAAGGCGCTGAAGGTCGCGCTCGACGGGTCGATCGCCGCGCAATCGGACAACGTGCTGATCTACGCGACGTCGAACCGCCGCCATTTGCTGCCCGAGTACATGAGCGACAACGAGTCGTACAAGCATCTGCCGGACGGCGAGATTCACCCCGGCGAAGTCGTCGAGGAGAAGATCTCGCTGTCGGAGCGCTTCGGTCTGTGGGTCAGCTTCTATCCGTTCAAGCAGGACGACTACCTCGACATCGTTGCGCACTGGCTGCGTCACTTCGGCTGCCCGGATGCGGAGATCGAGACGGCGCGCGGCGACGCGCTGGTGTGGGCGCTCGAGCGCGGTTCGCGCTCGGGCCGCGTCGCATGGCAGTTCGCGCGCGACTGGTCGGGCCGCAAGGAGCAGGCATGAGCGCGGACCTGGCACAGGGCGCCGTGCGGGCGCCGGACGGCCGCAAGGTGACGGAAGTCGCGGTCGGCGTGATGGTGCAGCCGGACGGCCCGGTCGGCCGCTGCCGTTATCTGCTCGCGCAACGCCTGCAGGGCAAGCCGTATGAAGGTTACTGGGAGTTTCCGGGCGGCAAGCTGGAGGCCGGCGAAAGCGTCGAGGACGCGCTTGCGCGCGAGCTGCACGAGGAACTCGGCATCGAAGTCACGGCCAGCCACCGCTGGCACACGCTCGAGCACGATTATCCGCACGCGTACGTGCGGCTCTATTTCTGCAAGGTGACGGGCTGGACGGGCGAGCCGCACAGCAAGGAAGGGCAGGCGTTCGTGTGGCAGCAACTGCCGGTCGAAGTCGCGCCGCTGTTGCCGGCGGCGCTGCCGGTGCTGGAACTGCTCGAGAAGGAAGCGGCGTCGCATTGACGCCGAGGCGGCCTGCCGGAAAGGCGGGCCATATCGCCGGCGGCCGGCGTGGTGCCGGTCAGCTGTCGCGACGGCCGTCGGCGCCGTCCTCTTCCGACGACGGGCCCTCGTCGGAGGCGCCCCCGATCCGGTACTTTTCCGCGGCCCATGCGCCGAGGTCGAGCTGCTTGCAGCGGGCCGAACAGAACGGGCGGAACTGATTTTCAGGCGTCCAGCGCACTTCGGCGCCGCACGACGGACATTTCACGACGGTAGTCATACGAAAGCATCGATCCGGCACGCGGCCGTTACAGATTGCACAGTGTCAGATGGAACGGCACGTCGATGTCCACCGCGCGCGGCCGCACATCGCCGTCCTGCATGGTGAACCGCACCCACAACATGTATTTGTTGGCGCTCGCTTCGGGAATCACGCGCAGCTCCGGCGGCACCCGGACCTGCATCAGCTGGTAGGTGCGGCCGGACAGCATCTGCTGGTAGCTGCCCTGCATCGCCATGACCTTCGACGCCTGACCCGATTCGCGCGCGAGCCGCAGCACGATCGCTGCGGCATCGCGCAACGGCAGCATCGGCAGGATCCACTTCGCGATATCCTGGCGCCGCTGCTCGGCGGGCCATTGCTGCCACGCGTAGTACGACGGCAGGTCGAACTTGCACGTCCCGCCCGGAATCACCGCGCGGCTGCGGATGCTGGCGAGCCACTCGTTGTCGACGAGGTGCTGGCCGGTCTTGCCCTGCATCTGCGCGAGATTCGCGAGCGTCTGCTCGATTTCGCCGAGCACGGCCTCGAGCGCGTTCTGCTCGATGCCCGGATTGCCGCGAAAGGGGGCGAGCGTCTGGCGTTGACGTTCGAGCTCCTTCATCAGATCCGATTTCAGGTCCGCGCGGCCCGTTACCTCGGCGATTTCGAACAGCGTCGTCAACGCGACGTGGTGTTCACGCGGGTCCTCCTGAGCCAAAAAGAACGCGAAGCGCTCGAACAGATCTTCGAGACGCAACAGCGTGCGAATTCGCTCGTTGAACGGATACTCGTAAAGAATCAAGCGCGCTCGCCTCGTCGGTAGGGATTGAAACAATGAAGGACATTCTAATGCCCCCTCTCTACCCTAGCAACGCACCAATTTCGTACACCATCACGATCGCGCGCGACGCTCAGTGCGCGGCGGCCGCGAATCCGACATAACGTTGGTGCAGTGCATCGACCTGCGCGGCGAGCGCGGCGGGCGTGACCGCGTCGTTGACGATCACGTCGTCGGCCGCCGCGAGGCGCGCTTCGCGCGTCGCCTGTCGCGCGATGATCGCTTCGACTTGTTCGCGCGTGAAACCGTTGCGCCGCATCACGCGCGCAATTTGCGTTTCGACCGGGCAGTCGACGACGAGCACGCGATCGCTGCGCGCCTTCCAGGTGCCCGATTCGACGAGCAGCGGCACGACGAACATCACGTACGGGCCCTGTGCTTCGTGCGCCTCGCGATCGGTCTCCGCGCGGATCAGCGGATGCGTGATCGCTTCGAGGCGCCGGCGCGCGTCGTCGTCGCTGAAGATCAGCGTGCGCATCCTCGCGCGATCGAGCGAGCCGTCGGCGGCCACGAAGTCGCGGCCGAAAGCTTGCTCGATCGCCGGCATCGCGAGGCCGCCCGGTGCGGTGATGCGATGGGCAATCAGGTCGGTATCGACGAGCGATGCGCCACGGGCGCCGAACAGGTCGGCGACGGTCGTCTTGCCGCTGCCGATACCGCCCGTGAGTCCTACGGAAAACATGTCAGCCTCCGAGCGCCGCATAGAAAGGGGTGCCGAAAAACAACGTGGCGACGCCGCCGGCCGCGAGGAACGGGCCGAACGGAATCGGCTCCTCGAAGCGCATGCGGCCGCGCCAGGTCGCGACGAGTCCGACGATCGCACCGGTCACCGCCGCGAACAGCACGACCTGCGGCAGTGCGGCCCAGCCCATCCACGCGCCGAGCGCAGCAAGCAGCTTCAGGTCGCCGAAACCGATGCCTTCGATGCCGCGCAGCCATTTGAACAGCCAGTAGATCGACCACAGGAACAGGTAGCCGGCCATTGCGCCGATCACGGCCGAGCGCAGCGACGCGAAGGTGCCGCCGAGGTTCATGACGAGCCCGGCCCACAGCAGCGGCAGCGTCATCGAGTCGGGCAGGTAGCCGGTCCGGATATCGATCGCGCTCATCGCGAGCAGCGCCGCGCACAGTGCGAACGCGGCAAGCGCGGCGACGGTCGGGCCGAACGCCGCGAGCGAGGCGGCGGCGAGCAGCGCGCACGCGAGTTCGACGAGCACATAGCGGACGCCGATCGCATGGCCGCAGCGCCGGCAGCGCCCGCGCAGCATCAGGTAGCTGACGAGCGGGATGTTTTCCCACGCGCGCAATACGTGGCCGCAGTGCGGACAGGCGCTGCGCGGGCGCCACAGATCGTAGCGCGGCGGATAACCGTCGTCGGGCGGGGCGCTCGCGGCGCCCGTCGCTTCGGCGATCTCTGCCTGCCACGCGCGCTGCATCATCACGGGCAAACGGTGCACGACCACGTTCAGGAAGCTGCCGATGCAAAGGCCGATGACGACCGCGAACGCATACTGCAGCGCGGGCGGCAGCAACGCCAGCGCGAGCAGCGCGCTCTCGGGCGAATCGGAAACGGCGGACAGGGGCGCTGGCGTCATGAGGCTCGAGGTTCGGACAAAAAGGCGACAGAATCGGTTGCGATGCTACACCACGTTGCCGAGTTGAAGGATCGGTAGGTACATCGCGATCACGAGGCCGCCGACGAGGGCGCCCAGGACGATCACGATCAACGGTTCGCCGAGCGCCGCGAGCGCATCGAGACGCGCGTCGAGCTGACGTTCGCACGACGCGGCGATGTCGGCCAGCATCGTGTCGAGCGCACCGGATTCCTCGGCGACGGCGATCGGTTGCACGACGTCGTCCGGAAAGCAGCCGGCCGAATGCATCGCATCGGCCAGACGCACGCCGCGCAATACGCGTGCGGCGATGTGCGCGGTGGCGTGCGCGAACACCGGATGGCCGGCCGTGCGCTCGAGCGTGGCGAATGCATCGGCGAGCGGCACGCCGGCGCCGAGCAGGGTCGCCAGCGAGCGGCACCAGCGTGCGGCTGCGAACCGCTCCAGCGCGCTGCCCACGAGCGGGGCGCGCAGCAGGCGCCGCGCGAGCGCATGACGCAGCGAGGCCGAGCGCCGAAGCGCGTGCTGCGCGGCAATCCCCGTGGCGGCCGCGCCGGCCAGAAGCACACCGCCCCACGCCGACAGCGCGGAGGACAGCGCGAGCAGTGCGCGAGTCGGTGCGGGCAGGGCGGAGCCGAAACCGTCGAAGATCTGCCGGAAGGTCGGCACGACCCACACCATCAATGCTGCCGAGATCGCGAGCGCGAACAGGATGACGGCAGCCGGATACGCGAGTGCCGCGCGCAGCTTGCGCCATTGCGCATCGGCACGCTCGCGGTGTTCCGCGAGCCGTGTCAGCACGATGCCGAGCGAACCGGACGCTTCACCGACTTCGATCAACTGGCGATACAGCGTGCCGAACTGCGATGGATAGCGTGCGAGCGCATCGGCGAAGCGCCGGCCGCCGACGATCTCGCGCGCGAGCCCCGCGGCGATGCGCGGCACGCCGTCGCGCGTGCGGGTGCGCGCGAGCATCTCGAGCGACGGCGCAAGCGGCAGGCCGGCTTGCAGCAGGCTCGCGAGCTGGCGCGTGAAGCGCGTGATGTCGCGTGCGGCCGCCGCAGGCGGACGGGCCGGCCCGCGGACGTCGAGCGACAGTACCGCGATGCCGTCGCGCGCGAGCGTGGCGCGCGCGGCCGCGGCGTCAAAGGCGATGACGATCCCGCGGCGCGGCGAGCCGTCGCGATGGCGGCCGCGCCATGCAAAGCGGGTTTCGCGCGGCGGCGTGCGCATGTTCACGCTGCGGGTGTGGCGGCGACGGCTTCCGCGATGCTCGTCGTGCCGTCCATGACGCGCGCGAATGCCGCGTCGCGCAGGGTGCGCACGCCTTCGGTCGCCACGCACTGCGTGAGTTCGCCGACGCTCGCCCGCGCGACGATGCGCTCGGCCAGCTCGGGCGATACCGGCATCGTCTGGTGCAGGCCGATGCGGCCGCGATAGCCGATCCCGTGACAGGCGGCACAGCCGCGCGCGACGAACGGCCGCCATCCGGCTGCCAGCGCCGCCGGGTCGCAGCCGGCTTCCCGCAGCGCGCGTGCCGATGCGTCCGAATGCACGCGGCAGGCGACGCACAGGCGCCGGACGAGACGCTGCGCGGTGACGAGGTGGAGCGCCGCGGCGAGGTTGTACGGCGCGACGCCGATGTCGAGCAGCCGCGCGACGGCGGCCGGCGCGTCGTTCGTGTGCAGCGTCGACAGCACGAGATGGCCGGTCTGCGCGGCCTTGATCGCGACATCGGCCGTTTCCGCATCGCGAATCTCGCCGACCATGATGACGTCCGGATCCTGCCGCAACAGCGCGCGCAGCGCCGTCGCGAACGTGAGCCCCGCCTTGTCGGCGACCCCGACCTGATTGATTCCGTCGAGCTGGATCTCGGCGGGATCCTCGACCGTGCAGACGTTGCGCGCGTCGCGATCGAGCATCTGCAGCGCGCAGTAGAGCGACAGCGTCTTGCCGCTGCCGGTCGGGCCCGTGACGAGCACGAGGCCATGCGGCGCACGGATCGCGGCCTCCATCGCGGCCGCCTGCCGCGCGTCGAAGCCGAGGTTGGCAAGCGTGAGATCGGGCGGCAGCGTTTCGAGCCGCCGCAGCACGAGCTTTTCGCCGAACAGCGTGGGCAGCGAGCTGACGCGGTAGTCGCCGCGCGTGCCGCCGTCGATCGCGATGCGCAGCCGGCCGTCCTGAGGAAGCCGTCGCTCGGCGATGTCCATGCGCGAGAGCACCTTGATCCGCGTGACGAGCGCGTCGCGCAGGTGCAGTGGCGGTCGCGCCAGTTCATGCAGGACGCCGTCGACGCGCAGACGGATGCGCCAGCCGGCTTCGAACGGCTCGACGTGGATATCCGATGCGTCGCGCACGCGCGCCGCATGCAGTGTGTCCGTCAGCAGGCGTACAGCGGGGGCATCGTCGAGCTGGGCTGCATCGAGTGCATGGGGCGCGGCGGCGGGCGGAGCGTCGGAATGCGCGGGCGACGACTGCGTGCGCAGCGGCGCCCCGGAGGAAGGGAAATGCATGTGAGCCGGCACGCTGGCCGCCTGTTGACCGTGATGCGCAGATGATCGCGCGTCGCGTGCGGCGCCGGCAGTCGGCCGTTCGGCCAGGGCCTGTTCGCGCTAATGGCGGAAAGGCACGTTCGCAAGCCCGTTATTAGCGTGAACAGGCCCTAGCGCGCGGCGCCGCGTCCGGTACGTGTGCCGCGCGGCTTGAACAGCTTGACGGTACGTACGGCCTGATCGTCGCTGCGCATCACTTCGAGCATCACGTCGCCGATTTTCAAGCACACGTCGTCTTCCGGAATTTCCTCGAGGATCTCGAGTACCAGTCCGTTCAGCGTCTTCGGCCCGTCGGTCGGCAGTTTCAGGTGCAGCCAGCGGTTCAGTTCGCGCAGCGGCATGCTGGCCGAGACGATGCATTCGCCGTTCTCGTCCCAGCCGCCCGCGCGTTCGCTGCGCGGCATCGACGTCGTGAATTCGCCGATCAGTTCCTCGATGATGTCCTCGGGCGTGACGAGCCCTTCGAGTTCGCCGTATTCGTTGACGACGAGCGCGGTGCGATGCCGGGTTTCCTGGAAGAACTGGAGCTGCTGGACCACCGGCGTGCCCGACGGCACGTAGTACGGTTCGGTGAGCAGCGTGCGCAGCGTCTCGCGGTCGAAATCCTGGTTGTGCAGCGCGGTGAGCGTCTTGCGCACGTGCAGCACGCCGAGCACCTTGTCGATGTCGCCTTCGTAGACCACCAGCCGGTTGTGATAGCAGGTTTCGAGCTGATGCAGGATGTCGTCGAGCGGCGCGTAGAAGTTGAGCGACTCGATCTGGCGGCGCGGCACCATCACGTCGTCGACCGTGATGTTCTCGAGGTCGAACAGATTGAGCAGGATGCTGCGGTGCTTGGTCGGCATGAAACTGCTCGATTCGAGCACGATGGCCCGCAGCTCGTCGGCCGACATCCGCTGGTCGCGGCCCTTCTTCGTGTTGATGCGCAGCACCCACAGCACGCCGTTCGCGAGCGCATTGACGAACCAGACGACCGGCTTGAACACGCGCATCAGCGGGGCGATCACGAGGCTCGCGGGCAGTGCAATGCGTTCGGGGAACGTCGCGCCGACGATCTTCGGCGCGATTTCCGCGAACACGATGATCAGGAATGCGACGACGCCGGTCGCGATCGACAGCGCGAGGTTGTTGCGGCCGAACGTATGGAGCGCGAGCGAGGTCGTGAGGACCGGGATGATCGTGTTGAACAGGTTGTTGCCGATCAGGATCACGCTGAGCAGCAAGTCAGTGCGCGTGAGCAGCCCCTGCGTGGTTTTCGCGCCGAGTACGCCCTGGCCGGCGAGATGCTTCAGCCGATGGCGATTGAGCGCCATCATCGCGGTCTCGGAAATGGAAAAGAAGCTGGAACAGAGGAGAAGCAGGAAGACGGCGCCGATTTGCGCCCATAAGGGAATTTGGTCCACGCGTTGGAAAGAGCAGTGAAGGACAGGGATGGGGGAAATATAGCAGAGGCCGGCGACCGCGATGTGTCGCGCGCGATACGGGAGCCTGCGGCTGCCGGACGAAAAAAAACCGTGCACGCGGTGCACGGTTTTTTTAAATCTGGTCGGGGTGAGAGGATTCGAACCTCCGGCCTCTACGTCCCGAACGTAGCGCTCTACCAGGCTAAGCTACACCCCGATTTTTGCTCTTCGGACTTCGCCGTCTTCATGAAGATCGCTGCGTCGTCTCAAGCAAGAACGTAACTATAACGATGTTTTTTCTAAAAGGGAATACTTGGATGAAGAAATTTTTCGGGACAAGGCATCGCTCCCCGAACGCCGCGTGTTTACGATTGTCGCGACGTCGAGTATGAGCACAACCCGAGCAAGCTTTCCTTGTAGATCGAATCGGGGAACGCGGCAATCGCCGCTGCTGCCGCCTGCGCTTCCTGACGCGCGCATTCGAGCGTGTGATCGAGCGCGCCCGAGCGCGTGATCGCTTCGAAAATCGTGTCGAAGCGATCGGTGCCGCCCTGTTCGATCGCTTCGCGTGCGAGTGCCGACTGTTCGGGCGTGCCGCGCTCGATCAGGTAGATGAGCGGCAGCGTCGGCTTGCCTTCGCGGAGATCGTCGCCGGCATTCTTGCCCATCGCCTCGGCGGTGCCTGCATAGTCGAGCCAGTCGTCCATGATCTGGAACGCGGTGCCGATCCGGCGGCCGTATTCGGCTGCGGCGGCCTCGGTCGGCGCATCGGCGCCTGCGAGCACGGCGCCCAGACGGGCCGACGCCTCGAACAGCTTCGCCGTCTTGTACCGGATCACCTGCATGTAGCGCGCTTCGTCGACGTCCGCGTCGTGCATGTTGAGGAGTTGCAGCACCTCACCTTCCGAAATGATCGTCGTCGCTTCGGACAGGATCTCCATCACGCGCATCTTGCCGACGCCGACCATCATCTCGAAAGAGCGCGAGTAGAGGTAATCGCCCACCAGCACGCTCGCCGCGTTGCCGAACAGCGCATTGGCGGTCTGGCGGCCGCGGCGCAGTTCGGATTCGTCGACGACGTCGTCGTGCAGCAGCGTGGCCGTGTGGATGAACTCGACGACGGCGGCCAGCACGTGCCGCTGGTGCGACGTTTCGCCGAGCGCGCCGGCGACGAGCAGCAGCAGCGCCGGACGCAGCCGCTTGCCGCCCGCGCCGATGATGTACTCGGCGATCTGGTTGATCAGCAGCACGTCGGACGCGAGGCTTTGCCGGATAACGCGATTCACCTGCTCCATGTCGCTGGTGATCGGGGCGAGCAGGTGGGCGGCGCTGAGGGTGGGGGAGGCGGTGGACGACGACATGATGATGGAATTGGGTGATGCCGCGGATTATAAGTCGAATCCGCGATATGCCGGTCTGTCAGACGTACCGGCAGCGCGATTTTTGGCCGTCCGGCCGAGGCCCGCGCCCGGCAATCGTCGATCGGCTTTGACTTGGGTGCTAACCCCATGTATAATCACGTGTTTTCCGCGCGTGGTGTGCGGAAAAATTGGATCCAGAGTGAGGTTCTCAATGTACGCGGTCATAAAAACCGGCGGCAAGCAGTACAAGGTTGCCGTTGGCGAAAAACTCAAAGTAGAACAGATACCGGCTGACATTGACGCTGAAATCACGCTCGACCAGGTTCTCGCAGTGGGCGAAGGCGAATCGATTAAGTTCGGTGCGCCGCTGGTCAGTGGGGCTTCCGTCAAGGCCACCGTTGTGTCGCACGGTCGTCATGCCAAGGTCACCATCTTCAAGATGCGTCGCCGGAAGCACTACCAAAAGCACGGCGGCCACCGCCAGAACTACACCGAGCTGCGCATCGACGCGATCAACGCGTAAGCGCCTCGGTAAAGGAGCAATCAGATGGCACACAAAAAGGCAGGCGGCTCTTCCCGGAACGGCCGCGACTCCGAGTCGAAACGTCTCGGCGTGAAAGTGTACGGCGGCCAGGCGATCAATGCCGGCGGCATCATCGTGCGTCAGCGCGGTACGCGCATGCACGCTGGCGAGAACGTCGGCATGGGCAAGGATCACACCCTGTTCGCGCTGGTCGACGGTCACGTCAAGTTCGCGACGAAGGGCGCGGACAAGAAGCATCTGGTCATCGTCGTCCCGGCGGCTGCCTAAGTCAGGCACCCACGGGCTTCGTAGCCGAAAGGCCCCGCAGTCTTCGCGGGGCCTTTTTTATTGGGTCGCCGGGCGCATGTGCGTGCCGGCGACCCTCGCGCAACCGGCGTGCGATCGGCCGAACGGCAGATTGTTCAAGCGCGCCGGCGCGCGGCACAATAGCGGAAATACTGGGCGGAGTGACGAATGAAGTTCATTGACGAAGCACGAATCGAAGTCATCGCCGGCGACGGAGGCGATGGCAGCGCGTCGATGCGCCGTGAGAAATTCGTCCCGTTCGGCGGGCCGGACGGTGGCGACGGCGGCCGGGGCGGCAGCGTTTACGCGATCGCCGACCGCAACATCAACACGCTGATCGACTACCGTTACGCGAAGAAGCACCTCGCGCGCAACGGCGAAAACGGTCGCGGCTCGGATTGCTACGGCAAGGGCGGCGACGATGTCACGCTGCGCATGCCGGTCGGCACGATCATCAGCGACATGGAGACGGGCGAGCTGATCGCCGATCTGACCGAGCATGACCAGCGGGTGATGCTCGCGCAGGGCGGTGCCGGCGGCCTCGGCAACCTGCATTTCAAGTCGAGTACGAACCGCGCGCCGCGCCAGAAGACGGACGGCAAGCCGGGCGAGCGGCGCATGCTGAAGCTCGAGCTGAAAGTGCTCGCCGACGTCGGCCTGCTCGGCATGCCGAACGCGGGCAAGTCGACCTTCATCTCATCGGTGTCGAACGCGAAGCCGAAGATCGCCGATTACCCGTTCACGACGCTCGCGCCGAATCTCGGCGTGGTGCGTGTCGGCCCGAGCAAGAGCTTCGTGATCGCCGACATCCCGGGGCTGATCGAGGGGGCGGCCGAAGGCGCGGGCCTCGGGCATCAATTCCTGCGCCACCTGCAGCGTACCGGCGTGCTGCTGCATCTGGTCGATCTCGCGCCGTTCGACGAAAGCGTCGATCCGGTCGCGGAAGCGACGGCGATCGTCGGCGAGCTGCGCAAGTACGACGAGGCCCTCTACGAGAAGCCGCGCTGGCTCGTGCTCAACAAGCTGGACATGGTGCCGGAAGACGAGCGCGAGGCGCGCGTCGCGGATTTCCTCGACCGCTTCGGCTGGGACGGCCCCGTGTTCGAGATCTCGGCGCTGACGGGCCAGGGCTGCGAAGCGCTGTGCTACGCGATCTACGACTATCTCTCCGAACATTCGGACGCGCATCGTGCGGCGGAGGCGGAGGATCTCGCGGCGGACGTGCGTTTCCGCGATGCGCCGCCGGCGAAGGGCGGTGCGGCGCCGGGCGACGACGCCTGAACGGTAACGCGCCGGGTGTGCCGCCCGGCGTTGGCGTTCAATCGCGCCCGGCCGGGCAGGCATCAGATACAGGAGACAGTGCAGGATGCGTTCGATCATCGCGGATTCGAAGCGATTGGTGGTGAAGGTGGGCTCCAGCCTCGTGACGAACGACGGCAAGGGGCTCGATCATGCTGCGATCGGCCGCTGGGCGGCTCAGATCGCTGCGCTGCGTGCGCAGGGTAAGGAAGTCGTGCTCGTCAGTTCGGGCGCGATTGCCGAAGGCATGCAACGGCTCGGCTGGAGCAAGCGGCCGCGGGAAATCGACGAGCTGCAGGCCGCCGCCGCGGTCGGCCAGATGGGGCTCGCGCAAGTCTACGAAAGCCGCTTCACCGAGCATGGCATCCGTACTGCGCAGATCCTGCTCACGCACGCCGATCTGGCGGATCGCGAGCGCTACCTGAATGCGCGATCGACGTTGCTCACGCTGCTGCGGCTCGGCGTCGTGCCGATCATCAACGAAAACGACACGGTCGTCACCGACGAAATCAAGTTCGGCGACAACGACACGCTCGGCGCGCTCGTCGCGAACCTGATCGAAGGCGATGCGCTGATCATCCTCACCGACCAGTCCGGGCTGTTCACGGCCGATCCGCGCAAGGACCCGAATGCGACGCTCGTCGGCGAGGCCAGTGCGGGTGCGCCGGAGCTCGAGGCGATGGCAGGCGGGGCCGGCTCGAGCCTCGGTCGCGGCGGGATGCTGACGAAGATCCTCGCGGCGAAGCGTGCGGCGCACAGCGGCGCGAATACCGTGATCGCGAGCGGCCGGGAGGCCGACGTGCTCGTGCGTCTGGCGGCCGGCGAGGCGATCGGCACGCAACTGATCGCACGGACCGCGCGGATGGCGGCGCGCAAGCAATGGATGGCCGACCATCTGCAGGTGCGCGGCCATGTCGTGATCGACGCGGGGGCGGTCGAGAAGCTGACGGCCGGCGGCAAGAGCCTGCTGCCGATCGGCGTGACCGACGTGCAGGGCGCGTTCGCGCGCGGCGAGGTGATCGCGTGTGTCGGCCCGGACGGGCGCGAGGTGGCGCGCGGGCTCACGAACTACAGCAGCGCGGAAACGAAGCTGATTCACCGCAAGCCGAGCGGCGAGATCGAGACGGTGCTCGGCTATATGCTGGAACCCGAACTGATTCATCGCGACAACCTCGTGCTGGTGTGATCGCCGGCCGGGTTCCGTCGTTCAAGTGAAAAAGCCCGCGCGATGCGGGCTTTTTCATGCGCGGGACGATGCGGGCAACCCGCATCGCATGCCGTCAGCGCAACTGCGTCATCGCGGTGCGGTGGAACCGGATGTTTTCGAGAATCTGCCGGGTCGAGCCCTGCGGCATCTTGTTCGAACAGAAGTAGTCCTGGTAGAGGGCGGAGTGGTAGGCGTTCAGCTCGCCGTTCTCGATGCGCCGCCAGTCGTTTTCGACCGTGCGATCCCAGCCGTCGTGGTCCGAGTTCAGGCCGGCGTACTGGCGCCATTCGTAGGTGTCGCAGCGGATGCCTTCGTAGTTCACGTTGCGCGCACCGGCCGGGCTCGTGACGACGACTGCGTAGCGCACGACGCCGTCGCTGCCGACGTCGAGCGACTTCGCATCGACGAAGAACTTGAGCGGCGTGTTCTGCGACACGTTGAACGGCAGCAGATCGCCCGTTTGCGGCAGCGGCGGCAGCGTGTCGACGGCGTTTTCCTTCCAGGTCCCCTGACGGTCGAGCAGGTACACGAACTCGCTGTCATCCTTGTTGGACGGCGCTTTCGAGTTCGCGCAGCCGGCCAGGGCGGCCATCGCGGCGATCGATGCGAGCGCGAGAGCAATCGCTTTCAATATGCATTCCTCGTAAAAAAAGGGCGCGACACCAAGGTCGCGCCCGGTCATGCAGTCCGACTCGTCATTTGCCGACGATCACGCGGGGCGGCATCTCGTCGAGCGAGCTCGCCTCCACTTCGATCTCCGAACAGACCACCGATGTGTCGACAATCGTCAGCGTCTGGGCCGGTGCGCCAATGACGCGCGGATAGCGCGACACACGCGGCCCGCGCGGCTTCTCGGCTCGCTGCGCCGGGCGGCGCAGGAAGCGCGACAGTTCCGTCAGCGCCAACTGATAGACATCCCGCTTGAACTCGATCACCGCATCGAGCGGCACCCAATACTCGTTCCAGCGCCACGCATCGAACTCCGGGTGGTCGGTCGCGCGCAAGCAAATGTCGCAATCGCGTCCGACCATTCGGAGCAGGAACCAGATCTGCTTCTGGCCGCGGTAATGACCGCGTACTTCGCGTTTGATGAACTTGTCAGGCACCTCGTAACGCAACCAGTCGCGGGTGCGGCCGATTATCTTGACGTGTTCCGGATGCAGGCCCGTTTCCTCGTGCAGTTCCCGGTACATCGCCTGCATGGGGGTCTCGCCGTACTTGATCCCACCTTGAGGAAACTGCCAGGAATGCTCGCGGAGCCGCTTGCCCCAAAACACCTCGTTGCGCGCGTTCAAGAGGATGATGCCGACGTTCGGGCGAAAGCCTTCACGATCCAGCATACAACCACCTTCGAATCCTTTAAAATTGCTTTGATTATAAACAGATAACGGGCGCTGCGCACCGTGACGGAGCGAATCCGCACGGGGCACACCGGCTGAATTGTCCCTGATTAGTCTGCTACGTCATCTGCGCCATCGCTGTTCACGGCGCGCAGCTTTTTCACCTTGAAACTTTTTCGGGCGCCCCGCCTGGGGGCGCCGTTTTTGGAACCGTCCGCATGAAAGCTTCCCGTTTCTTTATCGGCACCCTGAAAGAGGCACCCGCCGACGCAGAGATCGTCAGCCACAAGCTGATGGTCCGCGCCGGCATGATCCGCCGCGTCGCCGGCGGCATCTACAACTACCTGCCGGTCGGCCTGCGTTCGATTCGCAAGGTCGAGGCGATCGTGCGCGAGGAAATGAACCGGGCGGGCGCCATCGAGCTGCTGATGCCGGCCGTGCAGCCGGCCGAGCTGTGGCAGGAGTCGGGCCGCTGGGAGCAGTACGGCCCCGAGTTGCTGCGCTTCAAGGACCGCAAGGACAACGATTTCGTGATCGGGCCGACGCACGAGGAAGTCGTCACCGACATCGCGCGCAACCAGATCAAGAGCTACCGGCAGATGCCGGTGAATTTCTACCAGATCCAGACGAAGTTCCGCGACGAGATCCGTCCGCGCTTCGGCGTGATGCGCGGCCGCGAATTCATCATGAAGGACGCGTATTCGTTCGACAAGGATGCGGCGGGCCTGAACGAGTCGTACCGCAAGATGTATGACGCGTACGTGCGCATCTTCACGCGCCTCGGCCTCGAGTTCCGGGCGGTCGCGGCCGACAGCGGCTCGATCGGCGGCAACTTCTCGCACGAATTCCACGTGATCGCCGATACCGGCGAGGACGCGATCGCGTACTGCCCGACGTCCGAATTCGCGGCGAACGTCGAGGCGGCCGAAGCGCTGCCGCTGATTGCCGAGCGCGCGGCGCCGGCCGAAGCGATGGAAAAGGTCGCGACGCCCGGCAAGGCGAAGTGCGAGGCCGTCGCCGAATTGCTGGGCATCCCGCTCGAGCGCACGATCAAGTCGATCGTGCTCGCGACCGACAACGAAGGCGCCGAGCCGACCATCTGGCTCGTGATGCTGCGCGGCGATCACGACCTGAACGAGATCAAGGTGTCGAAGCTGCCGGGCCTGAAGAACCACCGCTTCGCGACCGAGCAGGAAATCGTCGAGTGGTTCGGCACGCCGCCGGGCTACCTCGGCCCGGTCGGCACGAAGAAGCCGGTGAAGGTGATCGCGGACCGCACGGTCGCGAACATGAGCGACTTCGTCGTCGGCGCGAACGAGGTCGACTATCACATCGCCGGCGTGAACTGGGGCCGCGACCTGCCGGAGCCCGAAGTCGCCGACGTGCGCAACGTGAAGAAGGGCGACCCGTCGCCGGACGGCAAGGGTGCGATCGACATCTGCCGCGGCATCGAAGTCGGCCACGTGTTCCAGCTCGGCACCAAGTACTCGGAAGCGATGGGCGCGACGTTCCTCGACGAGTCGGGCAAGCCGCAGCCGATGCTGATGGGCTGCTACGGCGTCGGCATCACGCGTATTCTCGGCGCGGCGATCGAGCAGAACTTCGACGATCGCGGCATCGTCTGGCCCGAGTCGATCGCGCCGTTCGAGGTCGTGCTGTGCCCGATGGGCTATGACCGCAGCGACATGGTGCGCGAGACGGCCGACAAGCTGTACGCGGAACTCGTCGCGGCTGGCATCGACGTGATCCTCGACGATCGCGGCGAACGTCCGGGCGTGATGTTCGCCGACTGGGAGCTGATCGGCGTGCCGCATCGTCTCGTGATCGGCGAGCGCGGCCTGAAGGAAGGCAAGATCGAGTACCAGGGCCGCCGCGACACCGAAGCGACGCTGCTGCCGGCCGACACGGCCGCGGCGACGGTCGCGGAGAAGATCCGCGCCGCGCTCGCGCACTAAGCGCGGCGACCGGGGGACACGATGGAATACACGTTCCTGTCGGCCACCGTGCTCCTCGTGCTGATTACGGATCCGCTCGGCAATATCCCGCTGTTCATCACGGCGATGCGCGACGTGCCGCGCGAACGGCGCGTGAAGCTGATCCTGCGGGAAGTGGGAATCGCGTTCGTGATCCTGCTGTTCTTCATGCTGGTCGGCGATCGCTTCCTGCGGATGATGAGCCTCACCGACCTGTCGCTGCGGCTCGGCGGCGGGATCGTGCTGTTCCTGATCGCGCTGCGGATGATCTTCCCGCATCCGGACGGCGCGCTCGGCAGCGATCCGCGCGCGGGCGGCGAGCCGTTCATCGTGCCGCTTGCGATTCCGGCGCTGGCCGGGCCGTCCGCACTTGCGACGGTGATGCTGCTGACGTCGCAGGCGCCCGGGAAGATGTTCGAGTGGGTCGGTGCGCTGACGGTCACGATGGTCGTCTGCGCGATCACGCTGGTGCTGGCCGAAAGGATTCAGGGTTGGCTCGGCGAGCGGACCGTCGCCGCGTTCGAGCGTCTGATGGGCCTCGTGCTCGTCGCGATCTCGGTCGAGATGCTGCTGGCAGGCATTCGCGCGTTCGTGCACCAGTTGCAGCCGTAGCGCGGGCGGTGCGGTCGACGAAAAAAGCGGCGCTCCGGGAAACCGGAGCGCCGCTTTCTATTTATATAGCCGGCGGGGCGGCGATCAGACGTCCGCGGTCAGCGCGCGGATCGTCGGCAGGTTGCGCCAGTAGCCCTTGGCGTCCATCCCGCAGCCGAACACGTAGCGGTCCGGCACCGAGAAGCCGCAGAAGTCGGGGTGCAGCGGTTTCGCCTTCGCGAGCGTCTTCTCGCACAGCACGGCCGACATGAAGCGCTGCGCGCCCATGTCGAGGATGCGGTCGCGGATCGCTGCCATCGTCTCGCCTTCGTCGAGGATGTCGTCGAGCACGAGCACGATGCGGTCCTTCACCGATTCGCGCGGCGCGACGCGCCAGTGCATCTCCGGGCTGCCCTGCGTCGTGTTGCGGTAGCGGGTCAGGTGGATGTAGTCGAATTCGAGCGGGAAATCGAGATGCGGCAGCAGCATCCCGGTAAACACCGCGGCGCCGCCCATCACCGAGAGAACGAGCGGGAACGCGTCGCCGATCTCGGCGCGGATCGCGTCGGCCATCTTCGAGATCGACGCGTTGACGGCGTCGGCCGAGACGATCTCTTCGGAGTGGTCGAAAATGTGGAGGGCTTCTTCGCGGTTCATGTGTTCTGGCGGGCAGTCGGTATACAAATAAGGATGAAGCAGAACGGCAGGCGCGCGCTACGGCAAAAACCCGCGCGCCGGCCGACGGGCGAAATCAGCGCATGCCGGGCATCATGCCCTTCAGGCCGCGCATCATCTTCTGCATGTTGCCGCCCTTCAGCTTCTTCATCATCGTACGCATCTGGTCGTACTGGTTCAGCATCCGGTTGACTTCCTGCACCGGCACGCCCGCGCCGGCTGCAATGCGACGCTTGCGCGTCGCCTTGATGATTTCGGGTTTCGCGCGCTCGGCAGGCGTCATCGAGCTGATGATGCCTTCCATCCGGCGGATCGACTTCTCGGCCTGGCCCATGTCGGCGCCGGCCGCCGCCTGCTGGAACTGCGCGGGCAGTTTGTCCATCAGCGACGACAGGCCGCCCATGTTCTTCATCTGCGAGATCTGCGCGCGGAAATCGTTCAGGTCGAAGTCGCCGCCCTTCTTGACCTTGTCGGCGAGCTTCTGCGCGGCCTGGACATCGACGCCGCGCTGCGCTTCCTCGACGAGCGCGAGGATGTCGCCCATGCCGAGGATCCGGTTGGCCATCCGGTCGGGGTGGAACACCTCGAGGCCGTCGAGCTTCTCGGCGACGCCGACGAACTTGATCGGCTTGCCCGTGATGTGGCGCACCGACAGCGCGGCGCCGCCGCGCGAGTCGCCGTCGAGCTTGGTCAGCACGACGCCGGTGAGCGGCAGCGTGTCGTTGAACGCCTTCGCGGTGTTGACCGCGTCCTGGCCGAGCATCGCGTCGACGACGAACAGCGTTTCGGCCGGCTTCAGCGCACCGTGCAGCGCGGCGATTTCCTGCATCATCGCTTCGTCGATGCCGAGACGGCCGGCCGTGTCGACGATCAGCACGTCGTGGTAGTGGCGCTTCGCCCAGTCGACGGCCGCGAGCGCGATGTCGACAGGCTTCTGGTCCGGCGTGGACGGGAAGAAGTCGGCGCCGACCTGTTCGCTCACCGTTTTCAGCTGCATGATCGCGGCCGGGCGATACACGTCGCACGACACGGTCAGCACCTTCTTCTTGTACTTCTCGCGCAGCAGCTTCGCGAGCTTGCCGGCGGTCGTGGTCTTGCCCGCGCCCTGCAGGCCGGCCATCAGGATCACGGCGGGCGGCGTGACCGCGAGATTCAGCTCGGCGGCCTTGCCTTCGTAGTCGCCGCCGATCACGGCGGTCAGTTCCTTCTGGACCACGCCGACGAGCGCCTGGCCCGGCGACAGGCTGCTGATCACTTCTTCGCCGAGCGCCTTTTCCTTGACCTTGGCGATGAATTCGCGGACGACCGGCAGCGACACGTCGGCTTCCAGCAGCGCAAGACGCACCTCGCGGAGCATCTCCTGCGTGTTCGCCTCGGTGAGCCGGGCCTCGCCGCGCAGCGTCTTGACGACGCGCGCCATCCGTTGAGTGAGATTGTCGAGCATGGGGAGCGATGGACAGTGGGGCCCGAAGGCGCGGCGGAACCGAACAAAGGGAGCCGTCGCGGGAAGGGGCCTAGTGTAAACTTCGAACATGGATATTGTACTGTATGCCCTCACCGCATTCCTGTACGGCGGCCTCGCCGTCGCCGGCTGGCGCGCGCACCGCCAGGGTGCGACGCCGCTCGTCGCGAGCGTGCCGGCCGTGCCGGTCCCCGCGTCCGCCGCGTCCGGGATGAGCGGGGCCGGCCGCGCGCTGCTGTTCGCCGCGCTGGTCGCGCACGGCGTGCTGCTCCACATGACGATCTTCCCGAACGACGCGATGGTGTTCGGCTTCGCGTTCGCGCTGTCCGCGATGTTCTGGCTCGGCGCCGGCATCTACTGGATCGAGAGTTTCTTCTTCCCGCTCGACAGCCTGCGCCTGCTGGTGTTGCCGCTCGCGTGCGGCGCGTCGCTGCTGCCGCTCGTGTTCGGCGGCGTGCGGGTGCTTCCTTATGCCGCGGCGCCGCTGTTCAAGCTGCATTTCCTGATCGCGAACATCGCATACGGGCTGTTCGCGATCGCCGCGCTGCACGCGATCCTGATGCTGATGGTCGAGCGGCGCCTGCAGTCGCTGCGCAGCGGCGGGCGCGACGGCTCGACGGGCTGGATCGCGAGCTGGCTCGAAACGCTGCCGCCGCTGCTCACGCTCGAGAAGCTGCTGTTCCGCCTGATCGGCGCCGGCTTCGTGCTGCTGACGCTGACGCTCGCGTCGGGCATTCTGTTCAGCGAGCAGGTCGACGCGCGCGCGTTGCGGCTCGACCACAAGACGGTGTTCGCGATCCTGTCGTGGCTGATGTTCGGCGGCCTGCTGATTGCCCGCAAGACGTCGGGCTGGCGCGGCCGCGGCGCCGCGCGCTGGGTGCTCGTGTCGTTCGCCGCGTTGCTGCTCGCGTATGTCGGCAGCCGGTTCGTTTTCGAGGTGCTGCTGCACCGCTCCGTGGTTTGACCGCAGGTTTCCGATGCGACAGATTCTTCTCCTGATCCTCCTCGTCTTCGCGGGTTCGTGGCTCGCGCGCAAACTGCGCCATGCGCAGGAACAGGCGCAGGCGCGCGCCGGCCGCGGCGCCGGTTACGACGGCGCACCCGGCGCCGGCGCCGCGCGCCCGAACGGCGACGCGCGATCGCTGCCCGAGCCGATGGTGCGCTGCGCCGAATGCGGCGTGCATGCGCCGAAGGGCGACGCCGTCGCCGCGAGCGGCGAATACTTCTGCAGCGCCGAGCATGCGCGGCGCCACGCCGCGCGCGTGAACGGTCACGACGCCCGATGAGCGACGCGCCGGTGTTGTCGTTCGATGCGAACGGCTGGGTGCGCGAAGCGCGCCATGCGCCGTCGCCGAACTTCGAGATGCGGCCCGCGGGGGCGGTGCCGACGCTCGTGGTCGTCCACAACATCAGCCTGCCGCCCGGCGAATTCGGCGGCGACGCGATCGAGGCGCTGTTCCTGAATCGCCTCGACTGCGATGCGCACCCCTATTACCGGAGCCACCTGCGCGGCGTGCGCGTGTCCGCCCATTTCCTGATCCGCCGCGACGGCGAGCTCGTGCAGTTCGTGTCGTGCGACGAGCGCGCGTGGCACGCGGGCTCGTCCGAGTTCTTCGGCCGCACGCGCTGCAACGACTTCTCGATCGGCATCGAGCTCGAAGGGGCGGACGACGTGCCGTTCGACGATGCGCAATACGCCGTGCTCGCCGCGCTCTCCCGCGCGCTCGCCGCGCGCTACCCGGTCGACGCGTTCGCGGGGCACTCGGACGTCGCGCCGGGCCGCAAGACCGACCCGGGCCCGCACTTCGATTGGCAACGCTTCGCGAGCGATGCCGGTTTTTCCGCCGAATACTTTCCTTTCCGTCAGCACTGATCGCGGGGTTTTTTGATCGGAGAAAGTTTTTTCTCCGATCAATGCCTTGCCGTGTCTGCGCGTGAGCGATGTCAAGACCTCTATCGCAAATTATCCGTTTGGACGTCCTCCGAATGTCCACTATACTTGGTGCCAGTTGAGCAGTTCTGCACTAGATATAGTGTGTGTTGCAGGGGGAAACCCGAGCGGCACCGGCCGGCGGGCAACGCCGGCGGACAGGGTTCTCAAGGCGGCGCGTCAGGCCGGGCGGTCCGGGCGTCGCGACCAGCGCAGCGAATATCGACGGGGCAGGGTATACATGACGAAGCACACGACCGGCCGGGTTGTCGCGCATCGACCGAACCGGCTTCCCCGGCGCATCGCTCGCCTCTTACCGCTCGCGCACCGCATGGCGCGGCGTTCGTTTTAATCCGCGGTTCTCTCCGCACCATCCAACACCAGGAGCTTTGCACATGCAAACCACCGACAACGCGACGTCCCAGTACGAGAGCGCCTCGAGCCGTCCGCTCGGCGGGACCGAACAGGGCGCGAAGGCGCTCGCGCCGCAGGCCACGTTCGCCGACTACAAGGTGATCCGCCGCAACGGCAGCGTCGTGTCGTTCGAACCGTCGAAGATCGCGATCGCGGTGACCAAGGCTTTCCTGGCCGTCAATGGCGGGCAGGGCGCGGCATCGGCGCGCGTACGCGAGCAGGTCGAACAACTGACGCACAACGTCGTGCGCGCGCTCGTGCGCAGCCGCCCGAACGGCGGTACGTTCCATATCGAAGACATCCAGGACCAGGTCGAACTCGCGCTGATGCGCGGCGGCGAGCACAACGTCGCGCGTGCGTACGTGCTGTATCGCGAGAAGCGCCACCTCGAGCGCCAGCATGCGGGCGAGGAAGCGGCGGCCGCGGGCGGCGAGTCGACCACCGGCATCAACGTGGTCGACAACGGCGTCACGCGCCCGCTCGACCTGAACGCGCTGCGCGCGCTGATCGTGTCGGCGTGCGACGGCCTCGGCGCTGCGGTTAACCCTGACCCGATCGTCGCGGAGACGGTGAAGAACCTGTACGACGGCGTGCCGATGAGCCAGGTCTACGACTCGGCGATCCTCGCGGCGCGCACGATGATCGAAAAGGATCCGGCATACAGCCAGGTCACGGCCCGCATCCTGCTGCACACGATCCGCCGCGAGATCCTCGGCGAGGAAGTCGTGCAGGCCGAGATGTCGACCCGCTATGCCGAATACTTCCCGCAGTTCCTGAAGCGCGGCGTCGACGCCGGCCTGCTCGACGACAAGCTGCTGCAGTTCGACCTGAAGCGCCTGGGCGAAGCCCTCGACGCGAACCGCGACCTGCAGTTCGGCTATCTCGGCCTGCAGACGCTGTACGACCGCTACTTCCTGCACGTCGAAGGCACCCGCATCGAAATGCCGCAGGCATTCTTCATGCGCGTCGCGATGGGCCTGTCGCTGAACGAGATCGACCGCGAAACGCGCGCGATCGAGTTCTACAACGTGCTGTCGAGCTTCGACTTCATGAGCTCGACGCCGACGCTGTTCAACTCGGGCACGCACCGCTCGCAGCTGTCGTCGTGCTACCTGACGACGGTCGCGGACGATCTGGACGGCATCTATGAAGCGCTGAAGGAAAACGCGCTGCTGTCGAAGTTCGCCGGCGGCCTCGGCAACGACTGGACGCGCGTGCGCGCACTCGGCTCGCATATCAAGGGCACGAACGGCAAGTCGCAAGGCGTGGTGCCGTTCCTGAAGGTCGTGAACGACACGGCCGTCGCGGTGAACCAGGGCGGCAAGCGCAAGGGCGCGGTCTGCGCGTACCTCGAATCGTGGCACCTCGACATCGAGGAGTTCCTGGAGCTGCGCAAGAACACCGGCGACGACCGCCGCCGTACGCACGACATGAACACGGCGAACTGGATTCCCGACCTGTTCATGAAGCGCGTGATGGAAGGCGGCGAGTGGACGCTGTTCTCGCCGTCGACCTGCCCGGACCTGCACGACAAGTTCGGCGCGGAATTCGAGGCGGCTTACACGGCTTACGAAGACAAGGTCGCACGCGGCGAGATCAAGCTGTTCAAGAAGATCCCGGCGCAGCAGCTGTGGCGCAAGATGCTCGGCATGCTGTTCGAGACGGGCCACCCGTGGATCACGTTCAAGGATCCGTGCAACGTGCGCTCGCCGCAGCAGCACGTCGGCGTCGTCCACTCGTCGAACCTGTGCACGGAAATCACGCTGAACACGAGCGATACCGAAATCGCGGTGTGCAACCTGGGCTCGGTGAACCTCGTCGCCCACCTGGTGAAGCAGGCCGACGGCAGCTACGCGCTCGACCACGACAAGCTGAAGCGCACGATCAGCGTCGCGATGCGCATGCTCGACAACGTGATCGACATCAACTACTACGCGGTGCCGAAGGCGCGTAACTCGAACCTGAAGCACCGCCCGGTGGGCCTGGGCATCATGGGCTTCCAGGACTGCCTGCACCTGCTGCGCACGCCGTACGCGTCGGAAGCGGCGGTCGAGTTCGCCGACCGTTCGATGGAAGCCGTCTGCTACTACGCGTATTACGCGTCGACCGAGCTGGCCGAAGAGCGCGGCCGCTACTCGAGCTACCGCGGCTCGCTGTGGGATCGCGGCATCCTCCCGCAGGACACGCTGAAGCTGCTGACGGAAGCGCGCGGCGGCTACGTCGAGGTCGACACGTCGGAATCGCTCGACTGGACGACGCTGCGTTCGCGGATCGCCGCGCACGGCATGCGCAACTCGAACTGCGTCGCGATCGCGCCGACGGCGACGATCTCGAACATCATCGGCGTGTCGGCCTGTATCGAGCCGACCTTCCAGAACCTGTACGTGAAGTCGAACCTGTCGGGCGAATTCACGGTGGTGAACGAGTATCTCGTCCGCGACCTGAAGGAACGCGGCCTGTGGGACGAAGTGATGGTCGCCGACCTGAAGTACTTCGACGGCATGCTGTCGCGCATCGACCGCATCCCGGCCGATTTGCGCGCGATCTACGCGACCGCGTTCGAGGTCGACCCGACGTGGCTGGTCGAAGCGGCATCGCGTCGCCAGAAGTGGATCGACCAGGCGCAATCGCTGAACATCTACATGGGCGGCGCATCGGGCAAGAAGCTCGACGAGGTCTACAAGCTCGCATGGCTGCGCGGCCTGAAGACGACCTACTACCTCCGCACGATGGCGGCGACGCACGTCGAGAAGTCGACGGTCGCACACGGCGCGCTGAACGCAGTGCCGACGGGCGGTGCAGGCAGCGGCGGCTCGGGCGGCGGCGCGCAAGGTGCAGCGGGTGGCTTCGGTGCGGCAGGCGGCGATGCGTCGTCGGGCGTGGTGAACGCGGCGCCGGCACTCGCGCCGGTCGAAGCAGACGGTCCGGTGTGCACGATGCGTCCGGGCGATCCCGGCTTCGACGAATGCGAAGCGTGCCAGTAACGCAGTGCGCCTGATCTGAGAAAGCAGGCCGGCGCGGCGCACACGACGACCGATCGAGGTTGAAGTGTGCGCCGCTCTCAACTAAAAAAATGATAAGGAATCTGTAACGCGACACCTGCGTTGCAGGCAGCGACAAGCGATCGAAACATCCCCGACGGCGTCGCGTTTCGATCGGCGTTCGATGCGTCGAGCGCACCTCGCGATACAAGCGCGACGCACATCGCGCACTGCATGAACGACGATGCGTTGCTCAAAGTGTTGTATCGAGGTCGCAACGCGAATCGAAAAAAGGATTTTTCGTGAGCGAACCCTTTTATCGCTCAGGAAAAGATGGTACAAACCGTTCTAAATTGATGGTGAGAATTTATGCTCAACTGGGATGACGAGAAGACTGCCGTAACCCCCGCGAGCGGAGCGCAGCAAAACGCGATGCGCACCTCCGCCGGGATGGCTGTCGGAATGCAGGCTGCAACGCCTGCCGCCCATCAGGTCCGCGACATTTTCGAAGGCGATCTTGCGGTGCCGCCGCAAGCATCGGCTGTTCCCGCCGGCGGTTCGGAAGCGCGGGTCAATGTTGCCGACAAGCGCATCATCAACGGCCAGACTGACGTCAATCAGTTGGTGCCGTTCAAGTACAAGTGGGCGTGGGAAAAGTATCTGGCCGGTTGCGCGAACCACTGGATGCCGCAGGAAATCAACATGTCCCGCGACATCGCGCTGTGGAAGGACCCGAACGGTCTGACCGAGGACGAGCGCCGCATCGTGAAGCGCAACCTCGGCTTCTTCGTGACGGCCGATTCGCTCGCGGCGAACAACATCGTGCTCGGCACGTATCGCCACATCACGGCGCCCGAGTGCCGGCAGTTCCTGCTGCGCCAGGCGTTCGAGGAAGCGATCCACACGCACGCGTACCAATACATCGTCGAATCGCTCGGTCTCGACGAAGGCGAGATCTTCAACGCGTACCACGAGGTACCGTCGATCCGCGCGAAGGACGAATTCCTGATCCCGTTCATTCATACGCTGACGGACCCGGCCTTCAAGACCGGCACGCTCGAAGCGGATCAGAAGCTGCTGAAGTCGCTGATCGTGTTCGCCTGCATCATGGAAGGCCTGTTCTTCTATGTCGGGTTTACGCAGATCCTCGCACTCGGCCGCCAGAACAAGATGACGGGTGCTGCAGAGCAATATCAGTACATCCTGCGCGACGAGTCGATGCACTGCAACTTCGGCATCGACCTGATCAACCAGATCAAGCTCGAAAACCCGCATCTCTGGACCGCGGAATTCCGCGCCGAGATCCGCGAGCTGTTCAAGCAGGCTGTCGAACTCGAATACCGCTACGCCGAAGACACGATGCCCCGCGGCGTGCTGGGTTTGAACGCGTCGATGTTCAAGAGCTATCTGCGTTTCATCAGCAACCGCCGTTGCCAGCAGATCGGCCTCGACCCGCTGTTCCCGAACGAGGAGAACCCGTTCCCGTGGATGAGCGAGATGATCGACCTGAAGAAGGAACGCAACTTCTTCGAGACGCGTGTGATCGAGTATCAGACGGGGGGCGCGCTGTCCTGGGAATGACCCGCAGCAGCGAACCCGTTACATGATGGAGCAGCCGGTGGCCTCTCGGCCCCGGCCCAAGGTTTAGGAGCAAGAACGCCTGATGCAAAGCATGCCCGGTGCCTTAACGGCCCAACGATACGACAGGCACTTTGCGAACCCTTCAGTGGGATGGGCAAACTTCCCTCCGGAAAAAGCGGGCGGCCGTGTGGCGGTCCGCTTGATCAAGCGATTAGGGGTAGCGGCGCGAGGTGCGCCGGCTACCGACTTGATTTGGCGCGCGAGGCCATGGGGTCACGCGCGCCATACCGTATTCATTAGCGTAAGCGCGCGGTATCTGCGTACGCCGATGAATAGCCCGCTTCGAAGCGCACGTCCTGAACAGCGTCCGCGGGAAGCGGGTTTTGACGAAGGGTGTAGTTTGAACTGACTCTCATCTGAACCTGAAGGAGAACAACATGGCTACTGCCAAGAAGAAACCGGCTGCTAAGAAAGTTGCTGCCAAGAAGACCGTTGCGAAGAAGGCCGCTGCTCCGGCGAAGAAGGCCGCAGTGAAGAAGGTTGCTGCGAAGAAGGTCGCGGTGAAGAAGGTTGCCGCGAAGAAGGCAGCACCGGCGAAGAAGGCCGCTGCAAAGAAGGTCGCAGCCAAGAAGGTCGCAACGAAGAAGGTTGCAGCGAAGAAAGTCGCGGTGAAGAAGGTTGCTGCGAAGAAGGCAGCACCGGCCAAGAAGGCCGCTGCGAAGAAGGTTGCAGCGAAGAAAGTCGCAGTGAAGAAGGTTGCTGCGAAGAAGGCCGCACCGGCGAAGAAGGCTGCTGCGAAGAAGGCCGCACCGGCGAAGAAGGCTGCTGCGAAGAAGGCCGCGCCGGCGAAGAAGGCTGCCGCGAAGAAGGCCGCGCCCGCCAAGAAGGCTGCCCCTGCGAAGAAGGCCGCCGCACCGGCGAAGAAGGCTGCTGCACCGAAGAAGGCCGTCGTGAAGAAGGCTGCGCCGGCAACGACCGCGTCGACCGCATCGGTTGCGCCGGCATCGGGCGTGAAGACCGCGCTCAACCCGGCAGCGGCATGGCCGTTCCCGACCGGCAGCCGTCCGTAATCGCGGCTGAGCAGCATCACCCGGACACTCACGTGGTGTCCGTGGGTTGAGTAGCGCTACTCAATCAATCCCGCCATCTGGCTCAGGTGGCGGGATTTTTTTCGTCCGTCTGGTCGCCGATGGGGCGCCGGTGGGCTGGCCGACGCGAGCGCGGACGAGAACGGGCGGACGAAAAAAAACGCATGTGCGGCTTCGCACATGCGTTCGACTGCGGCTTGCGCCGCGTGCTGAGGATACCCGTCAGTGCGTGACGCGCGTGACGCCGCCGCTCGACAGCAGGCGCACGCGCTCGCCGGCGCGGAACGCTTCGCCGCTTGCCGCCTGCGTGATCGAGCGCAGATCGCCGTTGTCGAGGCGCACGGTGATTTCGACACCGTTCGCCGTGCTGAGGTTTTCGCCGACCGCGTTACCCGCGACCGCACCGACGAGGCCGCCGGCGATCGCCGTCAGGATCGAGCCTTTGCCGCCGCCGATCGCGCTGCCCGCGACCGCGCCGAGCGCGCCGCCGCCGAGCGTGCCGATCGCGCTGCCGCCGCCGTCGGACTGAATGCGCACCGCACGGACGCTTTCGACCGTGCCCATGCGGACCGTCTGTTCGCGCTGCGCCTGGCCGACGCTATAGACATCCGCCGAACCGGGCGCCGTGAAGCAGCCGGCGAGGGTCAGCGTGGCCGTCAGCATGGCCGCAAGCGTGAGGGTTTTTTTCGTCAACATCTTTGCTCTCCCACAATATTCATTTGAGACTGTAACCGAATGCAGTCTCGAAGCGTGCGTCGATTTCGGCGCGCGTCAGTACGTAAGTCTGGGGCCCTTGATGGGCGATCTTGAGCGAGCCCATCAGGCTCGCAAGGCGGCCGGTGGTTGCCCAGTCGAAGCCTTGCTCGATGCCGTACAGCAGGCCACCCCGGAAGGCGTCGCCGCAGCCGGTCGGATCGGCGATGCGCTCTGCCGGCACGACCGGAATCTGTTCCGCACCCTGCTTGTGGCGGATGGTCGCGCCGTGCTCGCCACGCGTGATGACGAGGGCGTCGACCCGGCTGGCGATTTCATCTTCGGACCATCCCGTCTTGTCGCTCACCAGCTTGGCCTCGTAGTCGTTGACCGCAACATAGGTCGCAAGTTCAATGCTGCGGCGCAGCGTCGCACCGTCGAACAGCGGCAGGCCCTGGCCCGGATCGAACACGAACGGCACACCGGCCTGGGCCAGCTCTTCCACGTGCTGCACCATCCCGTCGAAGCCGTCCGGGCCGACGATCGCGAGCTTGATGTCCGGCGCGTCACCCGCGTGGTTCAGGTGCGATTGCATCATCGCGCCGGGGTGGAACGCCGCGATCTGGTTGTTGTCGAGATCGGTCGTGATCATCGCCTGCGCGGTGTACGTATCGGGCAGCACGCGAACGTGGTCGCGACGCAGGCCGAGATCATCGAACCGGTCGAGATACGGCTGCGCATCCAGCGCGCCCATCGTGCCCATGATGCGCGCGTCGCCGCCGAGCAGGTGCAGCGCGTACCCGATGTTGCCCGCGCAGCCGCCGAATTCGCGGCGCATCGTCGGCACGAGGAAGCTCAGGTTGATGAGGTGCACCTGGTCGGGCAGGATGTGCTCGCGGAACCGCCCTTCGAAGGTCATGATGGAGTCGTAGGCGATCGAGCCGCAAATCAGCGTAGCCAAGGTGTGCGTTCCTGTAGAAATGAGGGGCCCTGCGCGACAACGCCGCGCGAAGGGCGCGGCGCGGCAGGGGGAAAGCGGAAGAAAGCTTACTTCAGTGCGGCGAGCGCTGCATCGTAGTTCGGCTCGTCCTTGATTTCGCTGACGAGTTCCGCATGGATCACCTTGTCCTGCGCGTCGAGCACGACCACCGCGCGTGCGGTCAGGCCGTTCAGCGGGCCGCTCGTCACGTCGACGCCGTACGCGTTTGCGAACGCGCGGCCGGTGCGGAACGTCGATGCCGTCACGACGTTCTCGAGGCCTTCGGTCGTGCAGAAGCGCGTGGCGGCGAACGGCAGGTCGGCGGACACGACCACCACCACCGTGTTGTCGAGCGACGACGCGGCTTCGTTGAACTTGCGGGTCGACGTCGCGCAGGTCGGCGTGTCGAGGCTCGGCACGATGTTCAGCACCTTGCGCTTGCCGGCGAAGCTGGCGAGCGACAGATCGGCGAGGTCCTTGCCGACCAGCTTGAAATCGGCGGCTTGCGCACCGACGGCCGGGAACGTGCCGGCGAGATCGATCGGGTTGCCACCCAGCGTAACTTTGCTCATGTTCGTGCTCCGAAATAGCGCGCCGCTCGGGCGCGCGGGTTGAGACGGGCGCGCAAGCGCGCCGCGGCGCGTCACGGATAGAAGATCTGGACGCGGAAATTCGAGGCGGGCGTGCCGTTCGTGTCGAGGCGGACGACCATCGTCTGCGTCGTGCCGGGCGGCAGCCCGGCGTCGATCGGCGTGCCCGGGCGCACGTAGTCGCGCGGCGCGAGCACGCGGCGCACGGTGACGTGATTGGTGTCGTCGAGCAGCGTGAGTTCGAGCGACGGGTACGCGAGCGCGACGCGGTAGCGGTTCGTCAGCGGCACCTTCAGTTCGAGCTTGCGCGGGCCGTCGAGCTGGCGCAGGTCGGTCGCGTCGAGCCGCAGCCCGTCGATTGCGCGCGGCGGCGCGACCGTGCAGCCGAGCGGCGCACAGGCCTGCCGGAACCAGCTCTGTGTGACGGGCCAGTAGATCATCAGCGCTTCGCGCTGCCACCACGCCAGTTGCACGACGAGCAGGCCGACCAGCGCGGCCGCGACGAGGCCGCCGAAAAAGCCGCCGAGCATTCCGCGTCGCTGCGGCGCGCGCGTCTCGCGCGTGACGGCGAAGTGCGGACGATCGTCGTCGGTCGGTGCGGCGGGGAACGGGACGGCCGGTTGGACGGCCGGTTGGACGGCCGGTTCATCGGTTGCCGCTGCGGCCGGGGCCTTGTCGTGTCGGGCGAGGGTGTCGGATTCCGATGCGGCTTCGGCTTCGGCGACGGCCGGTGCGGGCGTGAACGCAAAGCGCGGTTCGCGCGGCGCGCGTTCGTCGTCCGGCACGGCGAAGTGCACGTGGCCGACGGGTTCGGCCGGTTCGGTGGCGATTTCCGTTTCCGACGGACGGTGGGCGACGAAGCGGGGCTCGCGCGGGTCGCGCTCGACGAGCGAGGGCCCGGCTGCTTCGGTTTCGTGCGGTTCGTGCCGCGTTTGCGGCGAATGCGGTTCGGCCTGTTGCTCGACGGCAGCCGATGAATCGAGCTCGGCCGGAGAGGTCGCGAACGGCGCGGGCGTACCCGACAGGTGGACGACGCCGGCTTCCGTGGACGGGAGCGCGAGCGGTATCAGCGGCTCGGTGCGCACGGTTTCGGCGCTGTGCTGCAGCGACGGATCGACGCCGGCGTCGAGCCACGGCGCCCACATGTCCCAGCCTTCCGACTTGTAATCGGTGCCGGTCGGCAATCCGGCCGGCGCATCGGCGGTGAACAGTCGAACCGGGGCGGCCTGCTGGCGTGCGTCGCTGTCATGCGGCGCGGCAGCCGGTTCCGTCAAGGCCGGTTCGGGCTGCTGCGCGTACTCGGGAACGAGCGATTCGGAAGCGTTGAAGACTTCGTGACAATGCCCGCAGCGCACGAGCCCCTGATGCAGCGAGAGCTGTTCCTGCTGCAGCCGGAAGACGGTTTCGCAATGAGGGCAGCGCGTCGCAAGGAGCATGTCGAGCCGGGCGGCCTGCTGGCCAGAGTGAAGGACAGCGCTATTCTAATGGCTTTCGCGGCGGGTTCCGGCGAGGCATACCCAACCTTCGTGTTCGCGCCAGACCGAGATGTCGACGTAGCGCGCATAAACGGCCGCAACCTCGTCCGCCTGGCGCGCGAGCACGCCAGACAGCGCGATGCGGCCGCCCGGCTTGACCTTCGACGCGAGCATCGATGCCATCAGCTTCAGCGGATTCGACAGGATGTTCGCGACGACGATGTCGAATTCGCCGTCCGGGCATGCATCGGGCAGCCCGTACGTGACTTCCGCCCGGTTGCGTTCGCTGTTCTGGCGCGCCGATTCGACCGCCTGCGGATCGATGTCGATGCCGATCACGGGGTTCGCCCCGCATTTCTTCGCGAGGATCGCGAGGATGCCCGAGCCGCAGCCGTAGTCGAGCACCGACTGGCCGGGCTTCACCGACTGTTCGAGCCACTCCATGCAAAGGCGCGTGGTGGGGTGGCTGCCGGTGCCGAACGCGAGGCCGGGGTCGAGTTCGAGGACGAGCGCATCGGGATCGGGCGCATCGTGCCACGACGGCACGACCCAGATCCGCTCGCCGATCGGGATCGGCTCGAACTGCGATTGCGTGAGCCGCACCCAGTCCTGCTCCTCGACGTCGCGCACGACGAACGCCGGTGTCTCGGCGATGCCGATTTCGTTCGCGGCCGCCGCGAGCAGCACGGCCGGTTCATGGTCGGCCGACAGCAGCGCGACCACGCGCGAGTGCTGCCACGCAGTGCGATCGGGCACGAGGCCCGGCTCGCCGAAGAGCGGCTGTTCGTCGGGCGTGTCGGCGTCGGCATCTTCGACGGACACCGACAGCGCGCCGAGCTCGAGCAGTGCGTCGGACAGGGCCTCCGCATGCTCGCGGGCCAGTTCGACGACGAGTTCGCGATAACCCATGCTTACGCTTCTTCCGGTGCGACCTGCTGCTTCTGTGCGAGCCGGTTTTCGAGGTAATGGATGCTGGTGCCGCCTTCGACGAACTTCGAGTCGATCATCAGCTCGCGATGCAGCGGGATGTTGGTCTGGATGCCTTCGACGACCATTTCCGACAGCGCGATGCGCATCCGGCGGATCGCCTGCTCGCGCGTCGCGCCGTAGGTGATCAGCTTGCCGATCATCGAATCGTAGTTCGGCGGCACGAAATAGCCATTGTAGGCGTGCGAGTCGACGCGCACGCCGGGGCCGCCCGGCGTATGCCACGACGTGATCCGGCCCGGCGACGGCGTGAACTTGAACGGATCTTCGGCGTTGATCCGGCATTCGATCGCATGCCCGCGGAACTGGATGTCGCGCTGGCGCAGCGCGAGCTTCTCGCCGGCTGCGATGCGGATCTGTTCCTGCACGATGTCGACGCCGGTGATGAGTTCCGATACTGGGTGCTCGACCTGCACGCGCGTGTTCATCTCGATGAAGTAGAACTCGCCGTTTTCGTACAGGAATTCGAAGGTGCCCGCGCCGAGGTAGCCCATCTTCTTGCACGCGTCCGCGCAGCGGTCGCCGATGCGGTCGATCAGGCGGCGCGGAATGCCGGGCGCCGGCGCTTCCTCGATCACCTTCTGGTGGCGGCGCTGCATCGAGCAGTCGCGCTCGCCGAGCCAGATCGCGTTCTTGTGCGCGTCCGACAGCACCTGGATCTCGATGTGGCGCGGGTTCTCGAGGAACTTCTCCATGTACACCTGCGGGTTGCCGAACGCACGGCCGGCTTCCTCGCGGGTCATGTTGACCGCGTTGACGAGCGCGGCCTCGGTGTGCACGACGCGCATCCCGCGCCCGCCGCCGCCGCCCGCCGCCTTGATGATGACCGGATAGCCGATCGCGCGCGCAATCTTGACGATCTCCTTCGGATCTTCCGGCAATGCGCCTTCCGAGCCCGGCACGCACGGCACGCCGGTCTTGATCATCGTCTGCTTCGCGGTGACCTTGTCGCCCATCATGCGGATCGTTTCCGGGCGCGGGCCGATGAACGTGAAGCCCGACTGCTCGACGCGCTCCGCGAAATCGGCGTTCTCCGACAGGAAGCCGTAGCCGGGGTGGATCGCCTCGGCATCGGTCACTTCCGCGGCGCTGATCAGCGCCGGCATGTTCAGGTAGCTCAGGTTCGACGGGGCCGGGCCGATACAGACGGCTTCGTCCGCGAGGCGCACGTACTTGGCTTCCTTGTCGGCTTCCGAGTAGACGACCACCGTCTTGACGCCGAGTTCGCGGCACGCGCGCTGGATGCGCAGCGCGATTTCACCGCGGTTGGCAATGAGGATTTTTTCAAACATAGCGAGTATTCGTCTCTTCGAGGGGCGCGCGAGCGGCGCCTGGCGAGCGTCGGCGGCGCGCGGCGGCAGGGCCGCGCGGCGGGCTTAGCCGATCACGAAAAGCGGCTGGCCGTATTCGACGGCCTGGCCGTTCTCGACGAGGATTTCCTTGATCACGCCGGCCTTGTCCGACTCGATCTCGTTGAGCAGCTTCATCGCTTCGATGATGCAGATCGTCTGGCCTTCCTTGACCGTGTCGCCGGCCTGCACGAACGGGTCGGCGCCCGGCGACGGCGCGCGATAGAACGTGCCGACCATCGGCGACGTCACGACGTGGCCCTGCGGGGCGGCCGGTGCGGCCGGGGCGCCGGCTGCCGGCGCCGCCGCTGCACCATCGGTCGGCAGCGCGGCCGACGGCGCCGGCGCGCTGACTTGCGGGGCATACCCAGCCGTCGGCTGCACGTAGACCGGCGGCGCGTTCTTGACGATGCGCACCTTGCCTTCGCCTTCCGTCACTTCCAGCTCGGAGATGCCGGATTCGGAAACGAGGTCGATCAGAGTTTTCAGCTTACGAAGATCCATCGGGAATTCCCCTTTCAATACGTGAAAGCGCCGGTTAGGGGCCGGCGCTGAATCTAGATCGCGAAATCAGCCGCGCGACGCGCCTTGCAGCTTGTCCAGCGCGTACTCGAGCGCGTACAGATAACCTTTCCAGCCGAGCCCGCAGATCACGCCTTCGGCCTGGTCGGAAAAGTAGGAGTGGTGCCTGAACGCTTCGCGGCGATGCACGTTCGACAAGTGAACCTCGACGAACGGGATGCCGACGCCGGCGATCGCGTCCCGGATCGCAACGCTCGTATGCGTATACGCGGCCGGATTGATCAGGATGAAATCGGTCTGTTCCTCCCGCGCGGCCTGGATGCGGTCGACCAGCGCGCCTTCATGGTTGCTCTGGAACGACGACAGTTCGGCGCCGGCTTCCCGGGCGCGCGCGGCAAGCGCCTGATCGATCTGCGCGAGCGTGACGCGGCCATACACCTCCGGTTCCCGGGTGCCGAGAAGGTTCAGGTTGGGGCCGTGCAGCACCAGCAATCGTGTCATGGTCGCTTCTATTTCTGCGGAATTGCGCGAACTTTAGCGCTATTTAGAGAAATTTGTCTAGTTTTGCCGAACGGCCGGGCGCGCGGGCCCTGCAAGAATTACCGGTGTCGATGCGCAGTATCGGCGAATTCACGCGAAATTGCGGCGATCGACCTGCAAATCGCCGTCAACGCGCAGGCCGCCATTCGCGCCGATTACAGCGCGTCGAGCGTCTTTTTCAGCTCGGCCGGCTGGATTTGTCCCAATTTTGTCTCGCGCACCTTGCCGGTTTCGTCGATGACGACGGTAAACGGCAGCGCACCGGCGGTATTTCCGAAATTTCGGGCCAGATCGGCGCCCGCATAGCCGCTGACGAAGACCGGATAGTCAACCTTCACCTTCTGCAGGAAGTTCTTCACGTTCTGCTCGGAATCGACGCCGATCCCGACGAAACGGATGCCTTTCTGTTTGTACTGATGCGACAGCGCCACGAGCTCGGGCATCTCCTCGACGCACGGGCCGCACCACGACGCCCAGAAATTGACGACGACTTTCTGGCCCTTGAACGCGGCCAGCGTGGCCGGCTTGCCGTCGATGCCGGTGAGCGACGACGCCCACAGCTGGTCGACCGGGTTGCCGTGGGCGGCCGGTGCCGCGACGGCGACGCCGTCGTCGGCCGTGCCGCGGAACCAGTGGCCGGCGGCAATCCCGCCGGCGACGGCGGCGGCCGCGACCACCGCGAGCGCCAACATGCGTTTCATCATCATCGTTGAATCATTCCGGTTCGGAAGGGGCCTGGCTCGCGTCGACGAGCGCGCGCAGCGCGGCGGCATCCGCGCGGGCGACGCGGCCGCGCGCGTCGGCCTTCACCGCGCCGCGCAGATCGTCGCTCGCATAGAGCGCGAGATGGATGCCGATCGCGTCCATGTCGCGTCGCGGGCGCCACAGGAAACTGAGCGTCTCGACGTCGCCGCGGCCCGCGAAATGCCGCGTCTCCGACACGTCGTACTGGACGTTCTGGTTCAGCAGGTAGATCGCGACGTCCTTCGGGTTGTCGGTGAATGCCTGCAAATGGATATCCGAATGCGCGTTCGCGGTGCCGTTCAGCACGGCGCCCGTCACATAAGGATGGAACTCGGCGAGCCGGCGCATCCAGTCGAGCGCGATCTCGCGCAGGCGGCGCAGTTCGTCCGGCTGCGTGTCGCTCTGGAACAGCGCGAGGTACTCGCGCAGTTCTTCCTCGATCTGGTCGTTATCCGGCAGCCATTCGCCGGCAACGCGCGAATCGCCCAGCAACTGGCGCGCGGCCTTGCGCTTCGCACCGGCGTAGTCCTGGCCATCCTCCGCGATCAGGCGGGCGGCTGACTGGGCGATTTCCTCGCGGACGCGCCGCGGGTCGACAAGAGGTTTGCGAGACATGATCCGGCAATCATACTCGATCGTCGCGGCGCCCGAGCACGGGTGCGGCGGCCCGCCGCCCGAGGGCGCCGGCACCGTTCGCGTGCACCGTTCGGGCCGCCGGGCATCGCAAGCCGTCAGTTACAATACTGCTCTTTGTGTCGCGGCCAGGTCGTTGGCCGGGCGCCGGCCGCACGGCCTCGCCGGCGCGCCGCACACGCATCCTTTCCGAATCGACGGCGCCCGGCGGCGCGAAAGCATTCATCTATGCACATCCACATTCTTGGCATCTGCGGCACCTTCATGGGCGGTCTCGCCGTACTCGCACGCGAGGCGGGCCACACGGTGACGGGTTGCGACGCGGGCGTCTATCCGCCGATGAGCACGCAGCTCGAGGCGCAGGGCATCGCGCTGACCGAGGGCTACGGCGCCGAGCAGATCGACCTGAAACCGGACCTGTTCGTGATCGGCAACGTCGTCACGCGCGGCAATCCGCTGATGGAGGCGATCCTCGATCGCGGCCTGCCTTACGTGTCGGGCCCGCAGTGGCTCGGCGAGCACGTGCTCGCCGGCAAATGGGTGCTCGCGGTCGCGGGCACGCACGGCAAGACGACCACCTCGTCGATGCTCGCGTGGCTGCTGGAAGACGCGGGGCTGAACCCGGGCTTCCTGATCGGCGGCGTGCCGCTGAACTTCGGCGTGTCCGCGCGGCTCACCGATTCGAGCTTCTTCGTGATCGAGGCCGACGAGTACGATACGGCCTTCTTCGACAAGCGCTCGAAATTCGTGCACTACCGGCCGCGCACCGCGGTGCTGAACAACCTCGAATTCGATCACGCCGACATCTTCCCCGATCTCGCCGCGATCGAGACGCAATTCCATCATCTCGTGCGTACCGTGCCGGGCGTCGGGCGGATCGTCGTCAACGGTCGGTCGGATGCGCTCGAGCGCGTGCTGGCGCGCGGCTGCTGGAGCGAGGTCGAGCGCTTCGGCGTCGACGGCGGCTGGCAGGCGCTGCCGGCGGAGGACGGCGTGCCGGTCGACGAACGCTTCGCGGTGTATTCCCGCGCCGAGCGCGTCGGCGAAGTCGCGTGGCAGGTGCAGGGCGAGCACAACCGGATGAACGCGCTCGCGGCGATCGCCGCCGCGCGCCACGTCGGCGTGCCGCCCGCGCAGGCGGCTGCGTCGCTCGCATCGTTTCGCAACGTGAAGCGGCGCATGGAAGTGCGCGGCAGCGTCGACGGCGTGACCGTCTACGACGACTTCGCGCATCACCCGACCGCGATCGACACCACGATCGCCGGGCTTCGTGCGCGGATCGGTCGCCAAAACGCGCGCATCCTCGCGGTGCTCGAGCCGCGCTCGAACACGATGAAGCTCGGCGTGATGAAGTCGCAATTGCCGGCGAGCCTCGCCGATGCCGATCTCGTGTTCGGCTACGGCGCGCCGACCGGGCGCGACGCGCTCGGCTGGAATCTCGCCGAGGCGCTCGCGCCGCTCGGCGAGCGCGCGCGCGCATTCGACGATCTGCATCTGCTGGTGAAGGCGGTGGTCGAGGCCGCACGTCCGGGCGACCACGTGCTCGTGATGAGCAACGGCGGCTTCGGCGGCGTGCACCAGAAGCTGCTCGACGCGCTCGGGAGCCGCACGTGATCCTGTATCTGCACGGCTTCCGGTCGTCGCCGGAATCGCAGAAATCGCGGCTGCTCGCCGCGCGCATGGCCGAACTCGGCCGCGCCGGCGAGTGGCGGTGCCCGTCGCTGTCGGTGTCGCCGCTCGAGGCGATCGCGGTCGCCGAGGCCGAGGTCGCGGGGGCGGCCGACGTCACTGTCATCGGCAGCTCGCTCGGCGGCTATTACGCGACGTGGCTCGCGGAAAAACACGGGTGGAAGGCGGTGCTGCTGAATCCGGCCATCGTCCCGCAGCGCGACCTCGAACAGTATCTCGGCGAACAGCCGCTGTGGCACGGCGGTGGCACGATCGTCGTCGAGCGCCGCCACCTGCAGGAACTCGACGCGCTGCGCGTGCCGGCGATCACGCGCGCCGACCGCTACTATCTGTTCGCGGCGACCGGCGACGAAGTGCTCGATTATCGCGAGATGCTTGCCCATTACCCGGGCGCGAAAACCCGCGTGATCGACGGCAGCGATCACGGAATCAGCGAATTTGCCGACTATGTCGACGACGTTCTCGCATTTTGCGACGGAAAGACGTCATAAACCGGCCGTGTGCCGATCGAATTCCCATCATCATGCGGCGCCGCCGACGCGGCGCCCGGCAGTCTGAACGAGAGTACTGAGTGAACGTTTTCTTCGAGGAATCGGGCAGTTTCAAGGCGGGCAGTGTGCTGTCGCGCCAGGGCGACGCATTTCAGGTCGAGTTGCCCGGCGGGCGGCGCGCGAAGGTGCGCGCGAAAGACGTGCTGATCGAATTCGACAAGCCGGCAGCAGGCGAGCTGATGCAGGAGGCCGACACGGCCGCGCAGCAGATCGACCTGGACTTCCTGTGGGAATGCGCGCCGGCCGACGAGTTCGCGTACACGGCGCTCGCCGCCGAGTACTTCGGCGCGACGTACGGCCCGGTCGAGCGCGCGGCGCTCGTGCTGCGACTGCACGGCTCGCCCGTCTATTTCCGCCGCAAGGGGCGCGGCCAGTACCAGCGCGCGCCGGAAGAGCAGCTCAAGATGGCGCTCGCCTCGCTCGAGCGCAAGCGCCAGCAGGCGCTCGTGCAGGCGCAGTATGAAGAGGAACTGAAGGCCGGCAAGCTGCCGGAAGCGTTCGCGGGCAAGGTGCTCGGGCTGCTGACGCGGCCGGACAAGAATTCGATCGAATACAAGGCGATGGAAGCGGCGGCCGGCGCGCGCGGCGTATCGCCGGCGCGGCTGATGCTCGACTGCGGCGGCATCGAGTCGCCGCGGGCGCTGCACGAAGCGCGCTTTCTCGCGGAATTCTTCCCGCACGGCACGGGCTTTCCGCCCGTCACGGTCGGCCCGCTGCCGGACGACCTGCCGCGCGCGAACGTCGAGGCGTTCTCGATCGACGACATCACGACCACCGAAATCGACGACGCATTTTCGGTCGAGCACCTGTCCGACGGCCGGGTGCGGATCGGCGTGCACATCGCGGCGCCTGCGCTCGGCATCGTGCGCGGCGATCCGGTCGATGCGATCGCGCGCGCGCGCCTGTCGACCGTCTACATGCCGGGCGACAAGATCACGATGCTGCCGGACGACGTCGTCGACGTGTTCACGCTGAAAGAGGGCGATTACCGCCCGGCGCTGTCGCTGTACATCATCGTCAACCGCGAGACGCAGGACATCGTCGCGAACGAGACGCGCGCCGAGCTCGTCTTCGTGAAGAACAACCTGCGCCACAACACGCTCGACGAGCTCGTCACCGAGGAGACGCTCGCGGCCGGCACCGGCGACTATCCGCACAAGGACGACATCGCCGTGCTGTGGCCGCTCGCGCAGGCGCTGTTCGAGAAGCGCCAGGTCGCGCGCGCGGGCTACGGCCTGAAGCGCGAGGTGCAGCGCAACACCGACTACAACTTCTACGTCGAAGGCGAGCACGTGACGATCACGCCGCGCCGCCGCGGCTCGCCGCTCGACCTGATCGTGTCGGAGCTCGCGATTCTCGCGAACTCGACCTGGGGCGCGTTCCTGCACGATCACACGGTGCCGGGCATCTATCGTTCGCAGCGCGGCTTCGGCGCGCCGGGCCCGAAGCGCACGCGGATGCAGACGACGGCCGCGCCGCACGAAGGCCTCGGCGTCGCGCAATACGCGTGGAGCACGTCGCCGCTGCGCCGCTACGTCGACCTCGTGAATCAATGGCAACTGCTCGCGTGCGTGCAGCACGGCGTCACCGCGAAGCTCGCGGCGCCGTTCAAGCCGAAGGACGCCGACCTGTACGCGGTCGTGCAGGGTTTCGACGATACGTATACGGCTTACGCCGACTACCAGCGCCGGATGGAGTACTTCTGGTGCCTGCGCTGGCTCGCGCAGGAGCAGAAGAAGCAGGTCGTCGCGAGCGTCGTGAAGGGCGATCTCGTGCGCCTCGAGGAAATTCCGCTGCTGCTGCACGTGCCGGGGCTCGGCGTGCATGCGCGCGGCACGCGCGTGCTGCTCGACGTGATGTCGCTCGACGAGCTGACGATCGAGGCGTCGGTGCGCCTGCTGAACGTGCTCGACGCGCCGACCGTGACGAGCGGCGACGCGGCCGACGAAGAGGATGACGCCGAGGGCGGCGACGATACGCTGGTCGACGCGGAAGACGCGTCGGCGCAAGCCGAGGCCGAAGCGCTGGCCGAATCGGGCGACGATGCGGCGGCGGAGGGCGGCGAAGCCGCGAGCGGCAACGACGGCGAAGAGGGGCGCGCATCATGAACGCAGCGGCGTCGTCGAGCGGCGTCGACCGCTATGTCGTGTTCGGCAACCCGGTGGCGCACAGCAAGTCGCCGTTCATCCACGCGCAATTCGCCGCGCAGACCGGCGAGCCGATCGAGTACACGCACCGGCTCGCGCCGGTCGACGGTTTCGAGGCCGCCGTGCGCGCGTTCGTCGCCGAAGGCGGTCGCGGCGCGAACGTGACGGTGCCGTTCAAGCTCGACGCGCATGCGCTCGCCGACACGCTGTCGCCGCGCGCGGCGGCGGCGGGCGCGGTGAACACGCTGCGTATCGACGCCGACGGCCGTCTTCACGGCGACAACACCGACGGCGTCGGCCTCGTGCGCGACATCGAAGCGAATCTCGGCGTGTCGCTCGCGGGCGCGCGCATTCTGCTGCTCGGCGCGGGCGGCGCCGCGCGCGGTGTCGTGCTGCCGCTGCTCGACCGCGCGCCGCTGTCGATCGACATCGTGAACCGCACCGCGAGCAAGGCCGAAGCGCTCGTCGGCCAGTTCATGCAGGCCGCGCACGATGCGGGCTGCCTGCTCGCGGGCGGCGGCCCCGGCGTCGTGCGGGCCGAACCGTACGACGTGGTGATCAATGCGACGGCCGGCAGCCTCGACGCCGCGCTGCCGGAATGCGACGCCGCCGCGTTCGGCGCCGGTACGCTCGCGTACGACATGATGTACGGCGCGCAGCCGACCGTGTTCATGCAGCACGCGGCGTCGCTCGGCGCGCGCACGGCCGACGGGCTCGGGATGCTGGTCGAGCAGGCGGCCGAATCGTTCTTCATCTGGCGCGGCGTGCGGCCGGACGGCGCACCGGTGCTGGCCGCGCTGCGCCAGGCGCTCGCGGCGAGCTGAACGGAGCGCGGCACGTGGCGGCGGTGAGCGGCACGCAGCGCACGCGGACGACGAGCCTCGCTCGCTGGATCGTCTATGCGGGATCGGTGTTCGCGGGCGCATGGCTCGCGACGCAACTGTTCTATCTCGCGCAGATCGCGCTGTGGTCGTTCGTGAACCCGGGCTCGACCGCGTTCATGCGCACCGACGCGTGGTGGCTGTCGCGCGACACGCCGCCCGCGCAGATCCGGCACCAGTGGGTGCCGTACGACCAGATCTCGCGCAACCTGAAGCGTGCGCTGATCGCGTCCGAAGATTCGACCTTCGCGACCAACAACGGCTACGACGTCGACGCGATCCTGCAGGCGTGGGAGAAGAACAAGGCGCGCGGCCGGATCGTCGCGGGCGGCTCGACGATCACGCAGCAGCTCGCGCGCAACCTGTTCCTGTCGCGCGAGAAGAGCTACATCCGCAAGGGGCAGGAGCTGATCATCACGTGGATGCTCGAGACGGTGCTCGACAAGGAGCGCATCTTCGAGATCTACCTGAATTCGGTCGAGTGGGGGCGCGGCGTGTACGGCGCCGAAGCGGCCGCACGCTATTACTACAGGATTCCCGCGAGCCGGCTCGGCGCGTGGCAGTCGGCGCGTCTCGCGGTGATGCTGCCGAAGCCGCGCTGGTTCGATGCGCATCGCGGCTCGGCGTACCAGGCGCAGCGTGCGGCAGTCATCGCGCGCCGGATGGGCGCGGCCGAGCTGCCGCAATCCGAATGAGCGGCGCGTCCGCGCCGCTGCATTGTCCGTTTCGCCGCCGCCGCGCGATTGGTGCGCTGCAGCGAATTCGTGTCGCCGCCATTTCGGGCCGCATCCTTTAGACGAATCCGTCTATTTCGCTCGACTGAGCAATGCCGGCGACCGTGCGATTTTGTTGGCCTGCAGCGCATGAAATCCATGCTTTTCGAGTCTTCGCGGGTCAACGCGAAAGTCGATGAAAGCGACGTGAAATGCAACGTTTCGCGAATCGAAGCATTCCTGAAAGGTGTGCGCCGCACCGCCCGCGCGCCAAATATTTCAAAATTTTTCAAAGCTGACGGGCTCGCGTATATTGGCCAGCGCCTCGGCTTATCGGCCGCAATCGAGGCGGGGGGCGGCTTATCCGGCTGCTCGACACAAAAAACATCCGAGAGAAGGAACGCAACGATGCCAGCGAGCAAAGCGAAGCTGTTGTTGGGGGTGGTGTGTTCTTCGCTGATTCTGACGGCCTGCAACGACGACGTGACGTCGCCCGCTGCTGCAAGCGCCGCCAATTCGGCCGATCCCGCCGGTCAGGTCGACCGCGCGTACAACGATCCCAACAGTTATTCGTCGAGCGCGAACGCGTCGCTCGACGCATCCGCCGCGGTCGAAAAAGCCGCCGTCACGCACCATCAGATCACGCTGAACGGCAAGACGATCCGCTACACGGCCACCGCCGGCCACCTCGTCGCACACAATCCGCAGACGGGCGCGCCCGAAGCGTCATTCTTCTATGTCGCGTACACGGCCGACAACCAGCCCGCGGCGAAGCGGCCCGTCACGTTCCTGTACAACGGCGGCCCGGGCTCGGCCTCGGTGTGGCTGCACCTCGGTTCGTTCGGCCCGCGCCGGATCCAGACCGGCGACCCGAACGCGAACACGTCGACGTTCCCGTTCGTCGACAACCAGGAAACGCTGCTCGACACGACCGACCTCGTGTTCGTCGATGCAATCGGCACCGGCTTCTCGGAAGCGATCGCGCCGAACACGAACCAGACGTTCTGGGGCGTCGACCAGGATGCCGGCGCGTTCCGCGATTTCGTGACGCGCTACCTGAGCGTGAACCAGCGCAACGATTCGCCGAAATACCTGTTCGGCGAATCGTACGGCACGCCGCGCACCGACGTGCTCGCGAACCTGCTCGAGACGGCCGGCGTGAAGCTCGACGGCATCGTGCTGCAATCGTCGATCCTGAACTACAACACGAACTGCGACATGGCGAGCGACTATGTCGGCAACTCGAACAACGGCGCGAGCCCGGTGAGCTGCGCCGGCTTCGTGCCGTCGTACGGCACGGTCGGCGCGTATTACCAGCTGGACAACCCCAATCCGTCGAATCTGCCGCAGTATGCGGACCAGATGCGCCTGCTGACGGCCGGCAGCTACGCGCCTGCCGTGAACGCGTATCTGGCGAGCCACACGCCGCCGCCGCCGAATCTCGTCACGACGATGGCGAATTCGACCGGTGTGAAGCGGGCGCTGTGGAATGCGGACTTCAACGTGGTCCCGACCTTCTTCGACAACAGCTTCCAGCTGTCGCTGGTCCCGGGCACGCTGATCGGCCGCTACGACGCACGCGTGAACGTGCCCGTGTCGAGCCCGCTCGCGGCCGACGGCGATCCGTCCAGTTCGTTCATCACGAAGCCGTTCACCGACACGATCGGCAGCTACCTGCCGAACGAGCTGAAGTACACCGCGCAGTCGGCCTACTCGGTGAGCAGCAATGCGATCAACACGTGGGACTGGACGCACGACGGTCTGGCGATGCCCGACACGATCCCCGATCTGGCCGCGGCGCTGACACTGAATCCGCAGTTGAAGGTGCTGTCGCTGAACGGGTATCACGACATCGCGACGCCGTTCTACCAGACCGAGCTCGACCTCGCGCGGCTCGGGACGCAACCGAACCTGACGATCAAGGACTATCAGGGCGGGCACATGGTTTATCTCGACGATACGTCGCGTCCGCAGGAGAAAGCCGATCTCGTGACCTTCTACAGCGCGGCCGCGCACTGATTGCGCCACGTCGGCGACGGGCGCCCCCGGCGGCGCCGCTCGCCGGCCGTCGACCTCATTCCAGACTGGAGCCTGACATGAAGAATCGTTTCATCGTCGTTGCCGCGGCGCTCGCATGCGTCGGCGCCGCAGCATCCCTCTCCGCGTTCGCGCAGGCGAGCGACGCCGCCGCGCCGGCGCGTGCGCGCCAGGCGCAACTCGGCGATCCGTACGTGCCGCCGGCCGCCCGCCATCCGACCGCCGGCACGCAAACGACCGGCGCCGCGCTGCATGCGCAGGTGGTGCGCAAGCTCGCGCGGCAGTTCAGCGCGGCCGATACGCAGAACACGGGTTCGATCACCGAGTCGCAGGCGCGTGCGGCCGGCCTCGGCTATGTCGCGAACCACTTCCGGCAGATCGACGCGGGCGGCAACGGTCGCGTGTCGTTTGCCGACGTGCAGCGCTACATGCAGACGCGCGACACGAGCCAGCAGTAAGCGCGGGACGCGTCGGACAAACGGGGGCGGAGCCTGCGACGCGGCGGGTTTTCCGCCCCCGTGCGCATGGCGTGGCCGCCGCGTCGAGCCCGCGGCCGATTTCGTCCCAATCTCATTATCTGGACAACGCATTCAAATATTGGAGACGAGTGCGTGCGCTCCTACAATCCGAAGCACATCGACAGCTTCGGACCCACGCATCGCGCGGCGCCCGTCGCACACGGAGACACCTTCCATGAAGTTCGCCGGGCGCTTTACTCGGTGCATCGACCGCCGCCACGCCGCAGCACCGGACGCAGTTCCGGCGCCGCGCGTGCGGCTTCACCGATTCCGTTGAAGAAGCCCCGCCCCATGACCAAGATGCCAGATTCCCTTGCCCTCGACGCCCAGCGCGCGATGCCGGTCAATGCGTCGCTGACCGACAGCATCGGCGCGACCAGCACGCCGCTCGACCTCGCCGCGCAGCAGGCCGGCACGCAGACGCTGCTGCGCGGCCTCGCGATCCTCGAGGCGATCGCCAACGGCGCGCGCGACATGCGCGCGATCGGCGCCGCGCTCGGCACGACGCGCAGCACGACGCACCGGCTCGTCAGCAGCCTCGTGCAGGCGCGCTATCTGCGCCAGGTGCAAGGCGGCTACCTGCTCGGCCCGAAGCTGATCGAGCTGGGCACGATCGCGCTCGAGCAGATGCCGCTCACCGCGGTGGCGCGTCCGCATCTGGAAGCGCTCGCGGAAGCGACGCTCGACACGATTCACCTCGGCGTGCGCGACGGCGACGACGTGTTGTACATCGACAAGATTCCCGGCACGCGCGGCCTCGAGATGCGCTCGCGCGTCGGCCACCGGATGCCGCTCGCGTCGACCGGCATCGGCAAGGCGATGATGCTCGACCTCGATCCGGACCTGTGGCGCTCGCTGTTCGAAGCCGCGCGGCGTGCGCTGGCCGGCGTCAACTTCAAGCCCGACAACCGGCCCGAGACGAGCGCGTTCCTGCAGCGCATGGCCCATTACGCGGCCGGCGGCTATACGTTCGATCTCGAGGAAAACGAGGCGTCGATCCGCTGCGTGGCCGCGCCGATCCGCGATGCGTCGGGCGCGATCGTCGCGGCCGTGTCGGTCGCGAGCACGATTCCGTACATGCCGCACGACCGCATGGACGAACTGATTCCGCTCGTGCAGCGCGAAGCGCGAGCCATTTCCGCGGAGCTGGGCTGGAGCCCGCCGCAGGGTACCCGCAGGATCAAACGATGACGACTTCGACCCGGCCCGTTCCGGATGCCAGCTCCGCCTCCCCGTCGCTGATCGCGCTCGACTGGGGCACCACGTCGCTGCGCGCGTATCTGTTCGACGCGCACGGCGTGCCGATCGACACGCGCAGCCGGGCGGCCGGCGTGATGCACGTGCCGGGCGGCGGCGCGCGTGCGTTCGACGCGGTGTTCGAGGAAGCGTGCGGCGACTGGCTCGACCGTGCGCCCGGCCTGCCGGTGCTCGCCGCCGGCATGGTCGGCAGCGCGCAGGGCTGGCGCGAGGCGCCGTACGTCGCGGTGCCGGCCGGCGCCGACGCGCTCGTCGCGGGCCTCATCACGGTGACGACGGCGCGCGGCGCGACGGTCTCGATCGTGCCGGGCGTGATCGCGACGGGCGAATTGCCCGACGTGATGCGCGGCGAAGAAACGCAGATCGTCGGCGCGCTCGCGAGCGACCCGACGCTTGGCGCCGATCGTTCAGGGGTCCTGATCGGCTTGCCGGGCACGCATGCGAAATGGGCGTGGGTGAAGGACGGGCTGATCGAGCGCTTCCAGACCTTCATGACCGGCGAGCTGTTCGCGGTGCTGCGCGATCACACGATCCTCGGCCGCACGATGCGAACGGGCGCGTCGCCCGACCGCGACGCGTTCGTGCGCGGCGTATCGGTCGCACGCGGCGCGCAACACACGGGGCTGCTCGCGACGATTTTCAGCACGCGCACGCTGGGGCTGACCGACCGGCTTGCGCCCGATGCGCAGGGCGACTACCTGTCCGGCTTGCTGATCGGCCACGAGCTGAATGCGCTCGATGCAATGCTCGCGGAGCGCGGCATCGCGCTCGCGAACCAGCCGCTGCTGCTGATCGGCGACGACGGCTTGTGCTCGCGCTACGTCGATGCGCTCCAGGTATTCGGCCATGCGCATGCGCGTGTCGCCGCGCATGCGACCGAACTCGGCCTGTGGCGGATCGCGTCGCGCGCCGGGCTCGTGCGCGCGGACGGCAAACCCGTCTGCGCCGACCACTGAACACTGAACCGCTTGCAGAGGAATCCTCGATGCCGTCCGACCTGACATTGCCCGCGCCGTACACGCCCCACGCCGCATTGATGCGCGCGTTCGACGCGTGTCCGCTGATCGCGATCATGCGCGGCATCACGCCCGCCGAAGCGGCCGATCACGGCCGCGCGCTGTACGACGCCGGCTTCCGGATCGTCGAGGTGCCGCTCAACTCGCCGGACCCGTTCGACAGCATCGCGGCGCTGCGGCGCGCGTTGCCGGACGACGCGATCGTCGGTGCGGGCACCGTGCTGCGCGCCGAGTACGTCGACCGCGTGCAGGACGCGGGCGGCGCGCTGATCGTGATGCCGCACAGCGACGCAGCCGTGATCCGCCGCGCACGCGAGCGCGGGCTGGCGAGCGCGCCGGGCGTCGCGACGCCGACCGAAGCGTTCGCGGCGCTGACGAACGGCGCCGACGTGCTGAAGATGTTCCCGGCCGAGCAACTCGGCGTGACGGTCGTGAAGGCGTGGCGCGCGGTGATCGACCGCGCGGTGCCGCTGATTCCGGTCGGCGGGATCGCGCCGGACAACATGCGGCCGTTCCTCGACGCCGGCGCGAACGGCTTCGGGCTCGGTTCGGCGCTGTATCGCCCCGGCCAGTCGGCCGACACGACCGCGGCGAATGCGCGTGCGTTCCAGGCCGGCTTGCGCGTCGCGCGCGGCGGAGCCGCATGATGGGCCGCCTCGCGGGCAAGGTCGCGATGGTGACGGGCGCGGGCCGAGGCATCGGCGCCGCGATCGCGCGCGCGTTCGTGCGCGAAGGCGCGGCCGTCGCGCTCGTCGATCTCGACTTCCCGCAGGCGCAGCACACGGCCGCCGCGATTGCACACGAATGCGACGGCGCGCGCGTGCTGCCGCTGCAGGCGGACGTCGCGCGGCAGCAGGCGGTACGCGACGCGCTCGCGCAGACCGAAGCGGCGTTCGGCCCGCTCGACGTGCTCGTGAACAACGCGGGCATCAACGTGTTCGCCGATCCGTTGACGATGACCGACGACGACTGGCGGCGCTGCTTCGCGGTCGATCTCGACGGCGTGTGGCATGGCTGCCGTGCGGCGCTGGAGGGCATGGTCGAGCGCGGGCGCGGCAGCATCGTGAACATCGCGTCGACGCATGCATTCAGGATCATCCCGGGCTGCTTTCCGTACCCGGTCGCGAAGCACGGCGTGCTGGGGCTCACGCGGGCGCTCGGCATCGAATACGCGGCGCGCAACGTGCGCGTGAACGCGATCGCGCCGGGCTACATCGAGACGCAGCTGACGCGCGACTGGTGGGACGCGCAGCCCGATCCGGCCGCCGCGCGCGCCGAGACGCTCGCGCTGCAGCCGATGAAGCGGATCGGCCGCCCGGAGGAGGTCGCGATGACGGCCGTGTTCCTGGCGTCCGACGAGGCGCCGTTCATCAATGCCGCGTGCATCACCGTCGATGGCGGGCGCGCGGCGCTGTATCACGACTGACGCAACGATTCGAAAGACCGCACGTGCGACGGCCGCGCGCATGCTGCGTCGAAACCAACAAGCGGCTGCATCCTGTTCGATGAAAACAAGGAGACACTGGAGATGAAACGCAGAACGTTCGTAACGCTGGCCGCTGCGGCCGCGGTGGTGATGGGTAGCCCGGTCGCGCACGCGGCCGACCCGGTCAAGATCGGCTTCCTGGTGAAGCAGCCTGAAGAGCCGTGGTTCCAGGACGAATGGAAATTCGCCGAGATCGCCGCGAAGCAGAAGGGCTTCACGCTCGTGAAGATCGGCGCGCCGTCCGGCGAGAAGGTGATGAGCGCGATCGACAACCTGTCCGCGCAGAAGGCGCAGGGCTTCATCATCTGCACGCCCGACGTGAAACTCGGGCCGGGCATCGTCGCGAAGGCGAAGTCGCACAACCTGAAGATGATGACGGTCGACGACCGCCTCGTCGACGGCGCGGGCAAGCCGATCGAGGCGGTGCCGCACATGGGGATCTCCGCGTACAACATCGGCAAGCAGGTCGGCGACGGCATCGCGGCCGAGATCAAGAAGCGCGGCTGGGACATGAAGGACGTCGGCGCGATCGACATCACCTACGAGCAGTTGCCGACCGCGCACGACCGCACGAGCGGCGCGACCGACGCGCTGGTCGCCGCCGGCTTCCCGAAGGCGAACGTGATCGCGGCGCCGCAGGCGAAGACCGACACCGAAAACGCGTTCAACGCGGCGAACATCGCGCTCACGAAGAATCCGCAGTTCAAGCACTGGGTCGCGTACGGCCTGAACGACGAGGCCGTGCTCGGCGCGGTGCGCGCGGCCGAAGGGCGCGGCTTCAAGGCCGACAACATGATCGGCATCGGCATCGGCGGTTCCGATTCGGCGTTGAACGAGTTCAAGAAGCCGCAGCCGACGGGCTTCTACGGCACCGTGATCATCAGCCCGAAGCGCCACGGCGAGGAAACCTCGGACCTGATGTACGCGTGGATCACGCAGGGCAAGGCGCCGCCGCCGCTGACGCTGACGACGGGCATGCTCGCGACGCGCGAGAACGTGGCGAAGGTGCGCGAGGAGATGGGGCTCGCGTCGAAGTAAGCGGCCCGCCGGCTGCCGCGGCGACGCGGCGGCCGGCGGTCGATCGATCTAGAAGTGGGGAGACGACGTGTCAGCGGCACTGCGTTTTGACAATATCGGCAAGGTATTTCCCGGCGTGCGCGCACTCGACGGCATTTCGTTCGACGTGCATGCGGGCGAGGTGCATGGCCTGATGGGCGAGAACGGCGCGGGCAAGTCGACGCTGTTGAAGATTCTCGGCGGCGAATACCAGCCCGATGCGGGCAGCGTGCTGGTCGACGGCCAGCCCGTGCAGTTCGCGAGTGCGGCCGCGTCGATCGCGGCCGGCATCGCGGTGATTCACCAGGAATTGCAGTACGTGCCCGACCTGACGGTCGCGGAAAACCTGTTGCTCGGCCGCCTGCCGAACGCGTTCGGCTGGGTGAGGAAGCGCGAGGCGAAGCGTTACGTGCGCGAGCGGCTCGGCGAGATGGGCGTCGATCTCGATCCGGACGCGCGGCTCGGGCGGCTGTCGATCGCGCAGCGGCAGATGGTCGAGATCTGCAAGGCACTGATGCGCAACGCGCGCGTGATCGCGCTCGACGAACCGACGAGCTCGCTGTCGCATCGCGAGACCGAAGTGCTGTTCAAGCTGGTCGACGATCTGCGTGCGCAAGGCCGCGCGCTGATCTACATCTCGCACCGGATGGACGAGATCTACCGGCTGTGCGATGCGTGCACGATCTTTCGCGACGGGCGCAAGATCGCGTCGCACGAATCGCTGGCCGACGTGCCGCGCGAGCGGCTGGTTGCCGAGATGGTCGGGCGCGAGATTTCGGACATCTACCATTACGCGCCGCGCGCGCTCGGCGACGTGCGGTTTTCCGCCGAAGGCGTCGACGGCCCGGCATTGCGCGAACCCGCGAGCTTCTCGGTGCGCGCGGGCGAGATCGTCGGTTTCTTCGGGCTCGTCGGCGCGGGTCGCAGCGAGCTGATGCGGCTCGTGTACGGCGCGGACCGCCGGCGCGCGGGCGTGCTGACGCTCGACGGCACGCGCATCGACGTGAAACGCACCGGCGACGCGATTCGGCACGGGATCGTGCTGTGCCCCGAGGACCGCAAGGAAGAAGGGATCATCGCGATCGCGTCGGTCGCCGAGAACATCAACATCAGCTGCCGCCGCCATTCGTTGCGCGCGGGGCTCTTCATCAACGGCAAGACCGAAAGCGAAACGGCCGACCGCTTCATCCAGCGGCTGAAGATCAAGACGCCGAACCGGCGCCAGAAGATCCGCTTCCTGTCGGGCGGCAACCAGCAGAAGGCGATCCTGTCGCGCTGGCTCGCGGAGCCCGACCTGAAGGTCGTGATCCTCGACGAGCCGACGCGCGGGATCGACGTCGGCGCGAAGCACGAGATCTACGACGTGATCTACCGGCTCGCGGAGCGTGGCTGCGCGATCGTGATGGTGTCGTCGGAACTGCCGGAAGTGCTCGGCGTGTCCGACCGCGTCGTCGTGATGCGCGAAGGCCGGATCGCCGGCGAGCTGCCGCGCGCGCAGGCGAACGAGCACGCGGTGCTGAACCTCGCGCTGCCGCAGACGAGTGCGGTCGAGGCGGCCTGACGCGGCATACGACATTCGAATCGAACACGCGCGGCGTGGGCCGCGCGATGCAGGAGCAGGAGATACACCATGCAAGTCAACGAAAATCTTGCCAGCGCCGCCGCGAAGCCGTCGGCCGACGCGCTGGTGCCGCAGCAGAGCGACCGCCAGAAGTGGTGGCAGCATCTGACCGAATACAGCCTGATCGCGATCTTCGCGGTGATGTTCATCACGATGTCGCTGACCGTCGATCACTTCTTCTCGATCGACAACATGCTCGGCCTCGCGCTGTCGATCTCGCAGATCGGCATGGTCGCGTGCACGATGATGTTCTGTCTCGCGTCGCGCGACTTCGACCTGTCGATCGGCTCGACCGTCGCGTTCTCCGGCGTGCTGTGCGCGATGGTGCTGAACGCGACCGACAACACGTTCGTCGCGATCGTCGCGGCGGTCGCGGCCGGCGCCGCGATCGGCTTCGTGAACGGCGCGGTGATCGCGTACCTGCGCATCAACGCGCTGATCACGACGCTCGCGACGATGGAGATCGTGCGCGGGCTCGGCTTCATCGTGTCGAAGGGGCAGGCGGTCGGCGTGTCGTCGGACACCTTCATCGCGCTCGGCGGGCTGTCGATGTTCGGCGTGTCGCTGCCGATCTGGGTCACGCTGCTGTGCTTCATCGGGTTCGGCGTGCTGCTGAACCAGACCGTCTACGGCCGCAACACGCTCGCGATCGGCGGCAATCCGGAAGCGTCGCGGCTCGCGGGGATCAACGTCGAACGCACGCGCGTGTACATCTTCCTGATCCAGGGCGCGGTGACGGCGCTCGCGGGCGTGATTCTCGCGTCGCGCATCACGTCGGGCCAGCCGAATGCCGCGCAGGGTTTCGAGCTGAACGTGATCTCCGCGTGTGTGCTCGGCGGCGTGTCGCTGATGGGCGGCCGCGCGACGATCTCGGGCGTCGTGATCGGCGTGCTGATCATGGGCACCGTCGAGAACGTGATGAACCTGCTGAACATCGACGCGTTCTACCAGTACCTCGTGCGCGGCGCGATCCTGCTCGCGGCCGTGCTGCTCGACCAGCTCAAGAACCGCGGCGTACGCGACTGACCGACCTGTTCCCACGGAGACGATCCGCATGACCATCGACACTTCCGCGCCCGATCCGCACGCCGCGAGCGACACGCGCTTCGCGCGCTACCCGAGCCTCGAGGATCGCACCGTGCTGATCACGGGCGGTGCGACCGGCATCGGCGCGTCGTTCGTCGAGCACTTCGCCGAACAGGGCGCGCGCGTCGCATTCGTCGATCTCGACGCGGCGGCCGGCGCCGCGCTCGCCGAGCGCCTCGCGCATGCGCGACATGCGCCGCTGTTCCTGTCGTGCGACCTGACCGACATCGACGCGCTGCGCCGGGCGATCGACGCGATCCGCGCGCGCATCGGCGCGATCGCGGTGCTCGTGAACAACGCGGCGAACGACACGCGCCATGCGATCGGCGACGTGACGCCCGCGTCGTTCGACGCGGGCATCGCGGTGAACCTGCGTCACCAGTTCTTCGCCGCGCAGGCGGTGATCGACGACATGAAGCGGCAGGGCGGCGGCGCGATCATCAATCTCGGCTCGATCAGCTGGATGCTGAAGAACGGCGGCTATCCCGTCTACGTGATGGCGAAGGCGGCCGTGCAGGGCCTGACGCGCGGCCTCGCGCGCGAGCTCGGCCCGTTCGGCATCCGCGTGAATTCGCTGGTGCCCGGCTGGGTGCTGACCGACAAGCAGCGCCGGCTGTGGCTCGACGACGCGGGCCGCGCGGCGATCAAGGCCGGCCAGTGCATCGATGCCGAGCTGCTGCCGGCCGATCTTGCACGGATGGCGCTGTTTCTCGCGGCCGACGACAGCCGGATGATCACCGCGCAGGACGTGATCGTCGACGGCGGCTGGGCCTGATCGTTCGCACGACCTGCATCGTTTCTTCGACGAAGGAAAGGAGCTCACCATGACCGCCACGTCCTCGCGCGCATCGTCGTCCACCAGCCAGTCGCGCCGCGCGCGCCTGGCTGCCGCCGCCCAGCCGGTCAGCCCCGGCCCGCAGACGGCCGCGTTCGCGCAGGGCGTCGGCGCCGCGCATGCGGCGGCCGTCACGCTGTCGAACGCGTCGCTGCGGCTCGACGTGCTGCCGCACCTCGGCGGCGGCATCGCGCGCTTCGACTGGCGCGGCGACAACGGCGTGCTGATGCCGGTGTTCCGTCGTTGCGAGCACCCGGAGACGGCGACGGACCCGAACGAGCTCGCGTGCTATCCGCTGCTGCCGTACTCGAACCGGATCGGCGACGGGCGCTTCGAATGCGACGGGCGCAAGGTCGCGGTGCCGCGCAACCGTCGCGACGAGCCGCTGCCGATCCACGGCGATGGCTGGCTCGCGCCGTGGCAGGTGGACGATGTGACCGACACGTCGTTGCAACTGTCGCTCGACCGTGCCGCCGGCGCGCCGTATGCGTTCCGCGCGATCCAGTCGTTCGAGCTCGACGACGCGACGCTGTCGATCGCGCTGACGATCGAGAACGCGGGGCGCGCGCGGCTGCCGTTCGGGCTCGGCGTGCATCCCTTCCTCGTGCGCGATGCGGCGACCGAGCTGGCCGCGGCGGCGGGCGGCCTGTGGCTGTCGGGCGCCGATTTCCTGCCGGTGCGGCACGTCAGCGTGCCGCCGGCCTGGCAGTTCGGCGTCGCGTATCCGCTGCCGGCCACGCTCGTCAATCACGCGTTCACCGGCTGGGGCGGCCACGCGACGGTGAGCTGGCCGCGCCGCCGGCTGTCGCTGACCGTCTCGGCCGACGCCGACGCGTACGTGCTCTATACGCCGCCGGGCGAGGATTTCTTCTGCTTCGAGCCGGTCGATCATCCGATCAATGCGGTGAACCTGCCGGGCGGCGCGGCCGCGCACGGGATGACGCTGCTCGCGCCCGGCGAGCGGCTCACGCGGCGCTTCGCGTTCACCGTCGAGCGCGCCGATGCGCGCGGCAGCGCCGCGGCACGCGAGGCCCGCCCGCGACGCGGGTAAAATACGCGGTCTACCAACGGTTTGCCGCGAGTACCCGCCATGTCTTCCCCGCTTACTTTCATCGAATCGCTGCGCGCCGCGTGGCAACGCACGAATTCGCTGCTGTGCGTCGGCCTCGATCCCGAGCCGTCGCGCTTTCCCGTGCAGTTCGACGGCCAGCCCGACGCGATCTTCGAGTTCTGCCGGCAGATCGTCGACGCGACCGCGCAGTACGCGAGCGCGTTCAAGCCGCAGATCGCATACTTCGCCGCGCACCGCGCGGAAGACCAGCTCGAGCGCCTGATCGCGCACATCCATCTCCAGCATCCGGGCCTGCCCGTGATCCTCGACGCGAAGCGCGGCGACATCGGCAGCACCGCCGAGCAGTACGCGCGCGAAGCGTTCGAGCGCTATCGCGCGGACGCCGTCACGGTGAACCCGTACATGGGCTACGACTCGGTCGAGCCGTACTTCGAGCACGAAGGCAAGGGCGTGATCGTGCTGTGCCGCACGTCGAACCCGGGCGGCTCGGACCTGCAGTTCCTCGACACGAACGGCGCCGGCCATCCGGGCCGGCCGCTGTACCAGGTCGTCGCCGACCTTGCGGCGAACAAGTGGAATGCGAAGAGCGGCCAGCTCGGCCTCGTGGTCGGCGCGACGTTCCCGAACGAAATCGAGATCGTGCGCGGGATCGTCGGCGACATGCCGCTGCTGATTCCCGGCATCGGCGCGCAGGGCGGCGACGTGCAGGCGACCGTCAACGCGGGGCGCACGGCCGACGGCACCGGGATGATGATCAACTCGTCGCGCGCGATCCTGTATGCGAGCAAGGGCGAGGATTTCGTCGAAGCCGCGGCGCTCGCCGCGCAGAAGACGCGCGACGCGATCAACGCGCATCGCTGATCGAATCGCGCGACGCCGTATCGCCGCACCGTATCGCTGTACCGTATCGCACCACACCGCCCGGCCGCCCGCTGGGCGGTTGGTGCCCGCCCAGCGCCCGCGGGCCGCGCTGCATCCTCCCGTTCCCCTCCGCGTTCCCCGATCGTCCCTGGCGCACGCCGACAACTTCCCGTCGCTTCCGCACCGCATGTCGCTAATTTATTCGCGCGATGCTGCCTCTTGTCATCGATCCGTCACGAAAATGTCAAGAAAAGGAGCGACGCCATGCCCAAGCTGTCCCGCCGTCTTCTGAGCGCGTTCGCCGCGTCGCTGTGCATGACGTTCGCCCATGCGGCGGATCTGTCGCACTGGCCGGCCGACAGCGCGAAGGCGCTGAACGCGATGATCGCCGCGCACGCGAACCGCGGCGACTACGCGGTGTTCGACGCCGACAACACGACCTACCGCTACGACCTCGAGGAAGCGCTGCTGCCGTATCTCGAGAACCGCGGCGTGCTCACGCGCGATTCGCTCGACCCGTCGCTGAAGCTGATCCCGTTCAAGGATGCCGCCGACTACAAGGAATCGCTGACGAGCTACTACTACCGGCTGTGCGAGATCGACGATCTGGTCTGCTATCCATGGATCGCGCAGGCGTTCGCCGGGCAGTCGCTCGCCGACCTGAAGCGCCACGTCGACGCGATGCTCGCCGACGGCAAGCCGATTCCGATCCGCTACTGGCACGGCGACAAGATCGTCGACGGCACGGTGAACCCGCCGCGCTTCTTCCGCGGGATGCAGGAGCTGTACAACGCGCTGCGCGAGAACGGCATCGACGTCTACGTGATGACGGCCGCGCACGAGGAGCTCGCGCGGCTCGTGCTGTCCGATCCGAAGTACGGCTACAACGTGAAGCCGCAGAACGTGATCGGCGTGACGACGCTGCTGCGCGACCCGGCGACCGGCACGCTGACGACGTCGCGGCTGCAGATCAAGGCCGGCAAGTACGACGAGGCCGCGAACCGCCACCTCGTGATCACGCCGTTCCTGATGAACCCGATGACGTGGTACGAAGGCAAGCTCGGTTCGATCGTCGGCTGGATCGACCAGTGGAAGAAGCCGGTGCTCGTCGCGGGCGACACGCCGACGTCCGACGGCTACATGCTGCTGAACGCGACCGATGTCGCGCGCGGCGGCGTGCGTGTGTGGGTCGACAAGAAGGACAAGCAGATGGCGCAGATCCGCGCGTGGTCGGACGAATCGGCCGCGAAGCAGAAGTCGCTCGGCTTGCCGGTGACGGCGGACAAGAACTGGATCGTCGTGAAGCCCGACGCGATTCAATAAGCGCGCGGCGGGGCGGCACGCCCCGCCCGGTCAGCGCTCGCGCTCGTCGAGCAGCTTCAGCAGCCCGCGCAGCGCATGCGCGGCCGCCTGCGTGCGGATCTGTTCGCGGTCGCCCTTGAACACGAGCGTCTCGACGTCGGTATGCAGCCGGTTGCTCCAGCCGAACGATACGGTGCCGACCGGCTTCTTCTCGCTGCCGCCGGCCGGGCCCGCGATGCCGGTAACGGACAGCGCGATCTGCGCGCGGCTGTTGCGCAGCGCGCCTTCGGCCATCGCTCGCGCGACGGGCTCGCTGACGGCGCCGTGCTTGTCGATCAGGTCGGCCGGCACGCCGATCATCTCGATCTTGGCCTGGTTCGAGTACGTGACGAAGCCGCGCTCGAACCACTGGCTGCTGCCGGAGATGTCGGTGATCGCCGCGGCGATTATGCCGCCGGTGCAGGATTCGGCGGTGGCGAGCGTGAGGTGCTCGTCACGCAGCTTGTTGCCAGCGCGGATCGCAAGCTGGTGAACGACGGAATCGGTTGGCATACGCGTCGGGAAACAGTCGGGGAAGCAGTCGGAAAATCGGTCAGCCGGCGACGGAGCGCCACAGGGCGATCACGAGCAGCGTCATGAACGCGGCCACCAGGTCGTCGACCATGATGCCGAGCCCGCCTTTCAGGCGGCGCTCGAAGTAGTGGATCGGCGGCGGCTTGAGCATGTCGAAGAAGCGGAACGCGACGAACGCCCACAGCTGGCCGACGAAGGTCGCGGGCGTGACGAACAGCATCACGAGCCAGATCGCGACGATCTCGTCCCAGACGACGGCGCCCGGGTCGGCCATCCCGGCCTTCTTCGCGGTGAAACCGGTGACCCACGTGCCCGCCACGAAGCCGACGGCGATCAGCGCCCACCATTCGGGCACTGTCAGGTAGCGGTTGAGCACGACGAACGTGAGCCAGCCGAACAGCGAGCCGAACGTGCCGGGCATGATTGGCGCGAGCCCGCTGCCGAAGCCGAGCGACACGAGATGCGCCGGGTGCGACAGCATGAAGCGGGCCGTCACGCGTGTCGGCGCGGGCTGCGCGGCGCCGGGCTCGGCCGCGGCGTGCGTGGGCGTCGGATCAGTCTGCATGGAAGTGGTCGAAGCCGTGCAACGTGAGAGCGAGGGGCGCGCCGGCCGCGTCGCGCCACGCGATGGCGGGTTGCGCCGACGGCGCGGACAACGCGCGTATTGTACCGATTCGCGTGACCGGCACGCCGGCCGTGGCGCCCGCCGCCGCGACCGCCGCGCGGGCCGCGACTGGCGCCGTGAAGCACAGTTCGTAGTCGTCGCCGCCGGCCAGCGTGCAGCGGCGCTGCACGTCGGCCGGCAGCGTCGCGAGCGCGGCCGAGCGCGGCACCGCGTCGGCGTCGATCTCGGCGCGCACGTTCGAGCGCGTCAGGATGTGCTGGAGATCGCCGGCGAGGCCGTCCGACAGGTCGAGCGCCGCGTGCGCGACGCCCGCGAGCGCCAAGCCGAGCGCGACGCGCGGTTCGGGCCGCTCGAGCGCGCGCCGGAACGCGGCGGCTTCATCCGCGCCGGCCACCCATTCGCCGCGGGCGACGCCGAGGCCCGCGCGCGCATCGCCCAGCGTGCCGGACACCCACACGTCGTCGCCGTCGCGCGCGGCATCGCGCCGCAGCGCCGCGTCGGGCGCGACTTCGCCGAACACGGTCACGCACAGGTTCAGCGGCCCGCTCGTCGTGTCGCCGCCGATCAGCTCGCAGCCGTATCGCTCGGCCAGCGCGAAGAGGCCGTCGCTGAACGCCTCGAGCCACGCCGCGTCGGCCCGCGGCAGCGCGCACGCGAGCGTGAATGCGCGCGGCTCGGCGCCCATCGCCGCGAGGTCCGACAGGTTGACCGCGAGCGTCTTGTGGCCGAGCGCGTCGGGCGCGACATCGGGGAAGAAGTGGCGGCCTTCCACCAGCATGTCCGTCGAAATGGCCAGCAATTTCCCGGATCGGGGCGCAATCAGTGCGCAATCGTCGCCGATGCCGAGCGTCGACGCGCGGGCGCCCTGCGCGGCGCGGCGCGTGAAGAAGCGTTCGATCAGCGAAAACTCGGAGAGGGCGGCTGGCACGGCGGGCGGTCCGAAACGGTTGAAGGAACGGCATTGTACGAGGCGAGCGGCGGCGCTCCTGCACCATCCAGTACATTTTGGTCGCGGCTGTTGCACCCGAATCGCCGGTCTGGCGGCCGATGATTGGCGCTACAATGCCGTCGAACAGTTATTCTAATCCGCACGTCACGAGACACATGTCCACCCAAGCCTCCTCCAAAGCCAAGCTCCGCGAAGCCGCGCTCGACTATCACGAATTTCCGACCCCCGGCAAAATCGCGATCGCTCCGACCAAGCAGATGATCAACCAGCGCGACCTCGCGCTCGCGTATTCGCCGGGTGTGGCGTACGCGTGCGAGGAGATCGTCGAGAACCCGCTGAACGCGGCGCGTTTCACCGCGCGCAGCAACCTGGTCGGCGTCGTGACGAACGGCACGGCGGTGCTCGGTCTCGGCAACATCGGCCCGCTCGCGTCGAAGCCGGTGATGGAAGGCAAGGCGGTGCTGTTCAAGAAGTTCGCGGGCATCGACGTGTTCGACATCGAGCTGAACGAATCGGACCCGCACAAGCTCGTCGACGTGATCGCCGCGCTGGAGCCGACCTTCGGCGGGATCAACCTCGAAGACATCAAGGCGCCGGACTGCTTCATCGTCGAGCGCGAAGCGCGCAAGCGGATGAAGATCCCGGTGTTCCACGACGACCAGCACGGCACCGCGATCGTCGTGGCCGCGGCCGTCACGAACGGCCTGAAGGTCGTCGGCAAGGACATCAAGAAGGTCAAGCTCGTCGCGTCCGGCGCGGGCGCGGCCGCGCTCGCGTGTCTCGACCTGCTGGTCGACATCGGCCTGCCGCTCGAGAACATCACGGTGACCGACCTGGCCGGCGTGGTCTACAAGGGCCGCACCGAACTGATGGATCCGGACAAGGAGCGTTTCGCGCGCGAAACCGACGCCCGCACGCTCGCCGAAGTGATCGACGGTGCGGACATCTTCCTTGGCCTGTCGGCCGCGGGCGTGCTGAAGCAGGAGATGGTGAAGGGCATGGCCGAGCGCCCGCTGATCCTCGCGCTCGCGAACCCGACGCCGGAAATCCTGCCGGAACTCGCGCTCGAAGTGCGCCCCGACGCCGTGCTGGCCACCGGCCGCACCGATTACCCGAACCAGGTCAACAACGTCCTGTGCTTCCCGTTCATCTTCCGCGGCGCGCTCGACGTCGGCGCGACGACGATCACGCGCGAAATGGAGATCGCGGCCGTCAATGCGATCGCCGAACTCGCGCAGCACGAGCAGAGCGACATCGTCGCGACCGCGTACGGCATCCAGGATCTGTCGTTCGGGCCCGAATACCTGATCCCGAAGCCGTTCGATCCGCGCCTGATCGTGAAGATCGCGCCGGCCGTCGCGCAGGCCGCGATGGACGGCGGCGTCGCGACGCGCCCGATCGAGGACATGGAGGCGTATCGCGTCCATCTGCAGCAGTTCGTGTATCACAGCGGCACGACGATGAAGCCGATCTTCCAGATCGCGCGCGCCGCGCCGGAAGAGAAGAAGCGCGTCGTGTTCGCGGAAGGTGAAGAAGAGCGCGTGTTGCGCGCCGTTCAGATCATCGTCGACGAAAAACTCGCGAAGCCGATCCTGATCGGCCGCCCGTCGGTGATCGAGCACCGCATCCAGCGCTACGGCCTGCGCCTCACGCCCGGCGCCGATTTCACGGTCGTCAACACCGAGCACGACGAGCGCTACCGCGACTTCTGGCAGACGTATCACAAGATGATGGCGCGCAAGGGCATCAGCGAGCAGCTCGCGCGCGTCGAAATGCGCCGCCGCACGACGCTGATCGGCTCGATGCTGGTGAAGAAGGGCGAAGCGGACGGGATGATCTGCGGCACGATCAGCACCACGCACCGCCACCTGCACTTCATCGACCAGGTGATCGGCAAGCGCCCGGGCTGCAGCGTGTACGCGGCGATGAACGGCCTCGTGCTGCCGGGCCGCCAGATTTTCCTCGTCGATACGCACGTGAACGTCGATCCGACGCCGGAGCAACTGGCCGAGATCACGATCATGGCCGCGGAAGAAGTGCGCCGCTTCGGCATCGAGCCGAAAGTCGCGCTGCTGTCGCACTCGAATTTCGGCACGAGCAATGCACCTTCGGCGAAGAAGATGCGCGATACGCTCGCGATCCTGCAGGAAGCCGCGCCGGAGCTGAAGGTCGACGGCGAGATGCACGGCGACGTCGCGCTCGACGCGGCGCTGCGCAAGGAAATCCTGCCGGAATCGACGCTGGAAGGCGACGCGAACCTGCTGATCCTGCCGAACATCGACGCCGCGAACATCGCGTACAACCTGCTGAAGACGGCCGCCGGCAACAACATCGCGATCGGGCCGATCCTGTTGGGCGCCGCGGAGCCGGTGCACGTGCTGACCGAATCGGCGACCGTTCGCCGCATCGTCAACATGGCGGCGCTGCTGGTCGCCGACGTCAACGCCGCGCGCTGAGGCGAAACGACGCGGCGCCGGTCGAACCGGTGCCGCGCGTCGGGCGAAATTGTAAACAAAAGCAAAAAGAGGCGTGCCCGCAATGGGCACGCCGCGGGCAGGGCGCAATCGCGCTTCCCATAAGCAACAGCAGCATCTTTCCACTCCGGGTAGCGAGTGTGGCAAGGAGGCAGGGTCTTGCCATATGAAAGATGCCGGTCGTATTTTATCCTATGTAAGTTAAATGTAGTGTAAATTCGATAAGAAATACGGCATTACCGGTGTCGCGCGGCTTTCGATTCCCAAACGGACATTGATTCGCGCGGCCAATAACGCTACGCTAACGCCTTTGTTGGTCGTCAACTACTTGATTTAACAGCGGGAACCCTGGTTCATGGCACGCAAGTGGCTCCGCAACGGCGCGCTCGCGTCCGTCTTCGCGATGTTCGCGATGGGTATCGTCGGCACGCCGACGGGCAGTCTGGTTTCCGCCGCTTACGCACGGGAGGCCGTTCCGGCCGACGTGGCCGCGAGCGGGCTCGATACGATCCCGGCCGCCCGTCTTCCGCGCGAGGCCGTGACCACGCTGGGCTTGATCGCCGCCGGCGGCCCCTATCCGTACGAGAAAGACGGCGTCGTATTCGGCAATCGCGAGCGGATCCTGCCGAAGGCGAAGCGCGGCTACTACCATGAGTACACGGTGCCGACGCCGCGTGCGCGCAATCGCGGCGCGCGCCGGATCGTCTGTGGCGGGCCGTTGCGCCGGATCGACAACTGTTATTACACGGGCGACCACTACAACAGTTTTAAACGTATTGTTGAATGACTTCGGGACGAATGGCATGAGCGACTCCATCTACGCGCACGATACGGCGGCGGCGGAACTGTTCGCGGCCGGCGACGGTAATCTGTTTCAGCGTGTGATTCAGTTGCACGCGGCGGCGCAGGCCGGCGGCACGCCGGAGCAACAGGAAGCCGAGCCCGGGCTTTCATCGAACGAGGAGCCTATGAGCCTTTTCACGACCGTGCGACCCAATCTCGTGCAGTCGATCCGCGCGTTCCGCGTGCAGGATCTCGCCGACGAAGCCGGTCGGCTCGGCCAGCATTTCCTGTATGCGTATTGCGGCGCCGCGCAGTCGAAGCAGGAAGTGATGGAAACGATCGCGACGTCGTTCCTGTTTCCGAAGCATTTCGGGAAGAACTACGACGCGCTGTACGACTGCCTGACCGACCTCGTCGCGAAGGCCGGCGCGCAGCCCGGTTTCGTGATCGTCCTCGAAGGGCTGCCGATCGCGCAGAAATTCGACAAGGAAGGGCGCGAGACGCTGCTCGACGTGTTCCGCGAGGCGGCCGAATTCTGGGCCGAGCGCAAGGTCGCGTTCCGCGTGTTCTACTCGTTCGCGTAAGCGCATCGGCCTGCGGCCGATTCGCCGAACCGCCCGTCAAAAGCCCGCTTCGAGCGGGCTTTTTTGCGTGTGCGCCCAGCATGGGCGCATTCCTGCGGGTGGAAGTCCCGCCATAAGCTGATCACGGCAAATGAAGTGAAGCG
>NZ_LPDI01000097.1:0-738 GCF_001528895.1 Burkholderia sp. MSMB1078WGS
CGACTGGCCCGTGAGCGCAGCGCTCGGGAATGCCGACAGGAACAGCACCGTCTGCGCGACATCCTGCACCGTCGTGAACACGCCGTCGACCGTGTTGCCGAGCATCACCTTCTTGATCACTTCCTCTTCGCTGATGCCGAGCTCCTTCGCCTGCTCCGGAATCTGCTTGTCGACCAGCGGCGTACGCACGAAGCCCGGACACACGACGTGCGAGCGCACGTTGTGCTTCGCGCCTTCCTTCGCCAGCACGCGTGCCAGGCCGAGCAGCCCGTGCTTGGCCGTCACGTACGCCGACTTCAGCGGCGACGCTTCGTGCGAGTGCACCGAACCCATGTAGATCACGACGCCGCCGCGATCGTCCTTGTACATGTGCTTGAGCGCGGCCTTCGTCGTCAGGAACGCGCCGTCCACGTGGATCGCCTGCATTTTCTTCCAGTCGGAGAACGAATAGTTCTCGATCGGGTTGACGATCTGGATACCGGCGTTCGACACGAGGATGTCGACCGAGCCGAACGCTTCGGCCACCTTGTCGATGCCGGTGTTCACGGCTTCCTCGCTGGTCACGTCCATCGCGACGCCGATTGCCTTGCCGCCTGCCTTGTTGATCTCGTCGGCGACCGCGTTCGCGCCGTCCTGGTTCAGGTCGGCGATTGCGACGGCCGCGCCTGCCTTGGCCAGCTCCAGCGCGATTTCCTTGCCGATGCCGCTCGCGGCGCCCGTGACGACTGCGGTCTTGCC